>DXDC01000271.1 GCA_019115685.1 Candidatus Agrococcus pullicola | reverse complement strand
GGAACGTGCATTCGGGACGTCGCCGCTGGAATGAGTCCCACCGGCCCAGCCCTGCTTAGCACCCAAAGTCGCTGAAAGCGGAGCAGGTGCTTGGGCAAGGGTCAGGCCAGGGTCAGGAACAGCTTTTCGAGCTCGTCTTGATCCGGGGTACCCTCCGCTTCTGGGTCATTCAGGCATTCCTTCAGCGCGGTGGAAATGACGAGAAACCCTGCCCGGTCGAGCGCTTTGGAGACGGCGGCGAGCTGTTGCACGATGTCTCGGCAGTGCGCTTCCTCCTCGACGGCGCCGATCACCGCGGCCAGTTGCCCGTGGGCTCGGCGCAGCCGGTTCACTACCTTGCGCTTCGCCTCGGCGTCATGTTGAACCGCGACCGCGTCTGCTGCCCTCTCCTGCTTCATGATGCCTCTGCTTTCTTCCTGCGGTGAATTGATCTGACTTGACACACAGGATACCGCCACGGGTATAGTTGTTGCATTCAAGAGTATACCCCTGGGGGTATCGGGATCTGAGGAGAACACGATGTGCCGAGCTACGAGATGCCGCACCTGCGGGAAGACGACCTGGGCGGGCTGCGGTCAGCATGTCGCGATGGTAAAGACGACCGTGCCCGCCTCCGAATGGTGCAACGGAAAACACAGTCAGGCGCAGATCGATGCCGCGAAGGCGAACCGGGGCGGATTCTTCTGCCGCCTGTTCGGCCGGTAGACCACATCGAGGAAGGTAGGGCTAAGGAAATGGCTACGGAGAAACTGAGTTCGGACACATTCGAGGGTGTCGTAAGTCGCGAAGGGATCGTGTTCGTCGATTTCTGGGCGGCGTGGTGCGGTCCGTGCCGGGCGTTCGCGCCCGCGTTCGAACGGGCTTCGGAACAGCATCCGGACATCGTGTTCGGCAAGGTCGACACCGAGGCAGAGCAGCAGCTCGCTGCCGAGTTCCGCATCACCTCGATCCCGACCCTGATGGTGTTCCGCGACGGGATCACGGTGTACGCGCAGCCGGGGGCCCTCGCTCCGGCTCAGCTCGACCAGCTCATCCAGGGAGCACGTGACCTCGATATGGACGACGTGCGCCGTCGGATCACCGAACGCGACACGCAGACCGTCTCCTAGAACCTTCCGAGACGCTCCCTCGCACCTCATTAGAAAGGGCCCTCATCTTGTGTGTACGAATCTCTGCTCAATCTGCCGCTGACCCTCCGAACCTTACGCAATCCGAAAGGAAATGATCATGCTGCTGGAACGCATCTACGACGAGGACCTCGCACAAGCCAGTTATTTCATCGGCTGTCAGGCAGAAGGAGAAGCAATCGTCGTCGACCCCCGCCGCGACCTCGACGTCTATCTCGACCTGGCCGAGAAGCACGATATGCGCATCGTCGCCGTCACCGAAACCCACATTCACGCCGACTACCTCTCGGGCACCCGAGAACTCGCAGTCGCGACCGGTGCGACCGTGTACGTGAGCGACGAGGGAGGACCCGACTGGATGTACGGTACCGACTTCGACGACGCGATCCGCATGAAGCACGGCCACCGCATCCTGCTCGGCAATGTCGCCGTCGAAGCGGTGCACACTCCGGGGCACACGCCCGAGCACCTGTCGTTCCTGATCACCGACGGAGCGCAATCGAGCGAGCCCGGCTTCATGCTCACCGGAGACTTCGTATTCGTCGGCGACCTCGGCCGACCCGACCTCCTCGATGAGGCCACGGGGCTTCTCGACACCCGCTTCCAGGGAGCCAGAGATCTCTTTGCGAGCCTGCGTGACCGCCTCCTGACACTGCCCGACTATGTGCAGGTGCTCCCCGCGCACGGCTCCGGGTCGGCCTGTGGAAAGGCGCTCGGCGCGATAGCCGCGTCGACCGTCGGCTACGAGCGCAACTTCTCCTGGTGGGGTGAGTACCTCGCGAACGACGATGAGCAGGGTTTCGTCGACGAGCTGCTCAGCGGTCAGCCCGATGCGCACGCCTACTTCAGTCGCATGAAGCTGGAGAACAGAGTCGGCCCCGCCGTCATCGGCGAAGTGCCCGACCTCATCGAGTACACGGCAGTCGAACTGCGGTCAGCGCTCGACGCAGACTCCGTGATCTTCGTCGATACTCGCCATCACAGCCAGGTGCACGAGGGCACCCTGGAGCGCTCCCTGAACATCCCGGGCGCCGCGAAGGCCGCCAGTTATGGCGCATGGGTCTACGACCCTCAGATCGAGCAGCGCCCGATCGTGCTCCTCGCCGGCTCGGCCGAAGAGGCGCAGGAGATGCGCGATCACCTGATCCGCGTCGGCATCGATACGGTACGCGGCTACATCACCTCGCTCGATGGTCTTGAACTCATCACGCCGAAGCTTGTTCAGCCTGAAGAAGTCGAATTCCTCGAGAAGGCTATGCTGCTCGACGTGCGCAACCGCACCGAGTACGCCGGGGGCCACCTCCCGGGTGCAGTTCAGCTCTCCGGCGGGCGGGTGCTCTGGAATCTCGACATCCTCCCCGCACCCGACGCCGGCACCATCGTGACCTACTGTCAGAGCGGCGTCCGCAACAGCGTCGCGGCCAGCGCACTGCGCCGGGCGGGGTACGACGTCGCCGAACTCGACGGCAGTTACGCGGCCTGGGCAGAGATGCGCGGCAACGTCCCAGTCCTCGAAACCGCCTAGTCCGCATCCTGGAGCCCGAGTGGAACCCCACCAGATCGTCATCGCCCTCGCCCTTGCGGCGCTGGTCGGGGGGTCCCTCGGGCTTCTAGGAGGGGGCGGATCGATCCTCACGGTCCCGATCCTCACCTATGTACTCGGCATGGAACCGCGCGAGGCAATCGCGGCGTCCCTCTTCATCGTCGGCGCAACGAGCGCCGTCAGCATGATCGGCCACACCAGAGCGGGCCGTGTGCGCTGGAAGACCGGGGCCCTGTTCGGCATCGCCGGCATGATCGGTGCGTTCGCCGGCGGAATCCTCGGCGGGTTCGTCCCCGGGGCCGTTCTCATGATCCTGTTCGCTGCCATGATGATCATCACCGCGACCGCGATGATCCGCGGGCGCAAAGATCGTGGCACCAGCACCGACGAATCGGGTCACAAGAGGCCGATCCTACGCATCCTCATCGACGGGCTCCTCGTCGGTGCCGCCACAGGCCTCGTCGGTGCGGGCGGCGGGTTCCTCATCGTACCCGCGCTGAATCTGCTCGGCGGGCTGCCCATGGCCATCGCTGTCGGGACCTCGCTGCTCGTGATCGCGATGAAATCGTTCGCGGGGCTCGGCGGCTACCTGTTCTCGGTGCAACTCAACTGGCCGATCGTGCTCGCGTTCACGGCGACCGCCATCGCCGGCTCGTTCGCTGGCGTCGCCCTCGCCGGGCGCATCCCCGAACGGTCCCTCCGCAAGGGATTCGGAGTATTTGTGCTCGTGATCGGCGTCTTCGTGCTCGCACAAGAAGTCGTCGGCTCCCTCTCTTCATACGTCCCCGCCTGAATCCGAAGGTTCCTCCGTTGACCTCCATCCCCCAACTGTCGGCCCGGCCGCCACGCATGGGCCGAGTCGTTCCCGGATGCGTGCTCGCATCTCCGGTATCGCGGCTGTTCAGATCGCGATGGCTGGCGATCAGTCGCTGGCCGAGCATCGACGTGATGTCGTACTCGGAGAAGGCGCGCATGTATGCCGGTGCGTTCATCTCTCCGATCTGGCCCGCAAGCATGCGGTCCGGGGTCGCGAACACCACGTTGTGCCCCTGCTTGCCGAGACGTTCGGCAGCTTCCATCGCCGGGTACGAGCTGTGATCGTCGAAGATCAGCACGCGACGCTTGTCCGTGAGCCGGTCCTGTATGACATCCCGTACGTCGTGGACCGGGGCGT
>DXDC01000270.1 GCA_019115685.1 Candidatus Agrococcus pullicola | reverse complement strand
CCGGAGCCCTTGGCGTGCGGGCTCCGCTCCGGGATGCGCTCCCGGTCGAATCGCGCGAGCTTCTCAACCAGGGCGACGTCGTGGAGCAGCAGCGGGCCGTTGGAGCCGACGCTGAGCGAGTGCGCGTCGCTCTCGCGCGGAGCACCGGATTCGGTGGTCGAGGGAATCGCCGAGTTGTGTGCGGCGGTGGGGTCGGTCGTAGTCATTTGGGACTCTCCTCCTGTTTCGACGTGTATTCGTGCTGGATACTCAGACGTGCTGGGCTTACGATGCGGCGGCGCGGCACTGCGAGCACACGCCCCGGAAGAGCACCTCGGCGACCTCGATCTCGAAGCCGTGATTGTGCTCCGGAATCAGGCACGGTGCGTTGCCTACCCCGCAGGGGACGTCTTCGAGACGACCGCACTCGCGGCAGAGCATGTGGTGGTGATTGTCGTGCGACTGCAGTTCGTAGCGGGCTGCCGCGCGCGAACCGGTGTCGACGCGACGCAGCAGACCGGCATCCGTCAGTGCGTGGAGCACGCCGTAGACGGCCTGGGTCGAGACGGACCCGAGACGCTCACGAACCGCGCTCGCGATCTCGTCAGCGCCTGCGTGCGGATGCTCGGCAACCACGCGCAACACGCTGAGGCGCGGTGCGGTGACACGCAGCCCTGCGCCACGGAGGTCGGCTTGCAGCCGCTCCTCGCTGGCACGATCGGTTACAGTCATGCATCCAGCATAGCTCCTAAAGTGGAATTACTCAATAAAGTGACGAGACCCATCTAAAGTGCTTGCCAAATGGGTTGCGTGCCTCATTTGGGTTTTGCTCGCGAAACCTTGATCATCGTACGAGCGCTGCGGTGTGCTGGCGAAATGGGTTCAGTGCTGTCGATGGCGGCCGGGCGTGAGAGTCCCTAGGGATGCGCTCCTAGGATCGCTTCGAGTTCTCGCGTCATCGCGAGCAGCCGGAAATCACCGCCCTGCCGGCCAATGACCTGGAGGCCGAACGCAAGCCCCAACTCATCGGCCCCGGCCGGTAGCGTGATCGACGGGAATCCAGTGATGTTCGCCATATTCGCGAAGTGGCCGAGCAGATGATCGTAGTCATCGGTCGTACCGTCCGGCCACGTGTGTGTCGCCATGCCGTACGGCGGCGCCGAAACGGGTGCGATCGGCGTAATCACGGCGTCGAGCTGCCTCTCGCTTGGCCGGTGATGCTCATCGGCATTCGCGTGACCACGCTCATGACGGTTTCCAGCGCTGCCATTGCGGCCTACGTCAACGGTCCGGGACTGGGAAGAGACATCTTTACCGGCCTGTCCCGCATCGGCGGCGCCGGCGCAATCAATCAAGTGCTCGCGGCGGTCATACTCGTCGTGCTGCTCGGAATCATTCTCGATCTGCTGCTTCAGGTGCTCGGCCTGCTCACAGGCGCGCGCCGGCAGCGTTCCTCACGGAGGGGAGCTGCATCGTGACGACGATGATCACGCTGGACGATATTGGCAAGAAATACCCGGGTAGTGCCCGACTGGCCGTGCAGAACTTGAACCTCGAGGTGGAGAAGGGGGAGACCCTCGTCCTGCTGGGACCTTCTGGCTGCGGCAAGACCACGACGCTGGAGATGATCAACCGGCTCGTGACCCCGACCAGCGGCAACATCTTCATCAACGGCCGGAACACATCGACGCTGAAGACGACCGAGCTGCGGCGCGAAATCGGCTACGTGATTCAAGATGCCGGTCTCTTCCCGCACCGGACCGTCGCTCAGAACATCGCTACCGTGCCCCAGCTGTTGAAATGGCAGCCGGAACGCATCGAAGGGCGAGTCGACGAACTTCTCGAGATGGCCCATCTGGCCCCTGACGAATACCGGAACCGGATGCCCTCCGAACTTTCGGGAGGCCAACGGCAGCGAGTCGGCGTCGCCCGAGCGCTCGCCGCAGATCCGGATGTCATTCTCATGGACGAGCCCTTCGGCGCGCTTGATCCGATCACGCGCGGCCATCAGCAGTCCGAATTCTTGCGACTGCAGGATGAGATCCACAAGACCATCGTGTTCGTGACGCACGATATCGATGAGGCATTGCGCATGGGCGACAGGATCGCGGTGTTCGGGTCCGACTCCACTATCGAACAGCTCGATACCCCGATGCGTCTGATCACCGCGCCCGCGAGCCCCTACGTGGAAAACTTCGTCGGCGGCGATACGACGATGCGGGTCCTCGGTCTCATGGAGGTGAGGGCAGACGAGCAGTCGCCTTCGTCGGCTGAAATCGAAATCGTAGAGTCGGGGACCCCGACGAACGAAATCCGGATTGCCGGCTCCGAGGTCCGGGACGTCCTCGTGACGGACGATCGTGGTCGTCCGCAGAGGTGGGTCCTCGCTGACGCGCTTGACGACCTGAGCGGGACGGTGAGCCATCTACCCGGGTCAGCACCCGTGGAAATCGAAGCTGGCTCATCGATGCGGGAAGCCGCTGGCGCGCTGCTCTCGATGCCAGGCGAGAATCCACGCGCAGTGATCGTGAACGAGGATGGTCGCGCCACCGGTGCGCTCACGCTCGCCGATGTGCAGCGAGCCATTGCCGAGAGCAGTGCGCCTCCAAGCGAACAGGTCGGTGAGCGCGAATGACGTCACTCGCGGCCGCCAGCGATGCCGGCACCTCCGCGTCACGGCGTACTCGCTTCCCGATCCTCGTTCCGATCCTCGTGGTTCTCATACTGCTGGGTGTCGCCTGGTACATCTCGGCCGTTCAGCTTGATTCGGTGACGGCCCGCATGCTCGAGCCGAGCAATGTCCTCAGACGAGCGGGCGAGCACGCATGGATCGTCTTTGCGTCCACCGTGCTCGGTGTCCTCTTCGCGCTTCCCATGGGAATTCTGCTCAGCCGGAGATGGGCCAAATACCTCCGCACACCGCTGCTCGCGATCGGGAGCGCTGCCCAGGCACTGCCGTCGATCGGAATCATCGTGCTGCTGGCGCTCCTGGTCGGAACCGGAACGAACACCGCCATCGTCGCGATACTGCTCTTCTCGCTCCTGCCGCTGCTGCGGAACACTTTGGTCGCCATCGTTTCGTGCCCTCCATCGATTACGAAGGCGGCCGCGGGCATGGGGGTGTCCGGCATGCAGATCCTGATGCGCGTGGAATTGCCCCTCGGCGTACCCGTCATCCTGGCAGGCTGGCGCACCATGCTGGTCCTTAACGTCGGCACGGCCGCGTTGGCCACGCTCATCGGCGCCGGAGGTCTGGGAAGCCTTATCGACTCGGGCATGCAGCTCGGCCGAATGGACGTCGTGATCATCGG
>DXDC01000269.1 GCA_019115685.1 Candidatus Agrococcus pullicola | reverse complement strand
CCGCGGGAGGCGGTGAGGCAAACCCTCCAGCGTTATTGACGATGACGTCGACCCCTGAAGCAAGGATCGTCGATAACTCGGCAATCGACGCGATGTCTTCGAGGTCGAGTCGCGCACCGGTGGCACCCAGGTCGGAAGCCGAGGACACTATGTCGTCGCTCCTGGCGGTAATCAGGACATCGTCTCCGGCATCGACGAACTGTTCAGCAATGGCGCGGCCGATGCCGCCGCTTCCCCCGGTGATCAAGACTGTACGATCCATAGCTCCTCCTATAATGTTTAGTGCTAAACGATACCGATTGATTTAGCACTAAACAAGGAGTTTTATGGAGAAGACGCCTCTTCGCGCGACGTCGGACGAAATCTCCGACGCTTGGCAACGCGAACTTCCGGGTGTCCCGACCAGATCGATCGCTGTGATCACATCCGTCAAAGTCATCGGCCGGAGCCTGCGTCGGGCAAGAGAAGAAGCGTTGTCGAAACACCGCATCGATGCCGCGACGCTCGATCTTCTCAGCTCCCTGCGCAGAGCGGGAACGCCATACACGCTGACAACGCGCGAGTTGACGGACGTGTGCTTCGTGACCGCCGGCGCGATCTCGCAACGCGTAGCGAAGGCGGAACGCGAGGGGCTCGTCGCTCGTCGTTCGCTCACCAACCGGCGTGTTGAAGTTGAACTGACCGAGAGGGGTCATCGGCTGGTCGAAGAGAGCGCAGCTCACGTACTGGCAACCGACGAAAGTCTCGTTGCCGGACTGACCGACGCGGAAATCGATCAACTGGGCCGCCTACTTAATCGCTGGCAGCAGACGATGCACGTGGCCAGCGCTGACTAGCTGCAGACACTGGATCCGCTCGCATCCTCGTTTCGAGGCTGAAGACTTCAGGGCCTGCGGGCGCGCACAAGATGCCGAGTCGAGTGCGCGACGAAGCTTCCTTCGCGCCGGATACGGGCATCCATCGCCAGCAACCGCTCCCTGTAGGTGTGCACGTCGAAGTCAGGGACCCACCACACGCATTTGCGGAGAATCCAAACGACGGCGCCGATATCGAAGAACTCCATACGCAGTCGTGCCGTCTGCAACTCGTCGATGACCAGCCCGGCAGCATTTGCAGCGCGAGTCTCGACGTCGGGAGCACGGCTATTGCGATCCGCGGCGCTCGGCTGCCCGTAGAAGAATTCGGTGAGTTCGTAGGCCGAGCCGGGACCGACATGCTGCGCGAAGTACTCGCCACCCGGGACAAGAACGCGAGCGATTTCCGACCATCGAGGCGTGACGGGATGCCGGGACGTGACCAGGTCGAACGTTGCGTCGGCAAACGGCAGCGGATGATGGTGGTCGGCAGAATGCACCTGCACTCCACGCGGACCGAGCGTTGCTCTCGCGACCTCGAGGTTGGGCGGCCAACCCTCCGTCGCGTGCTGCTCGGCGGCCATCACCGGCGCTTCGTTCAAGACTTCCCCGCCGCCCGTATCGAGATCCAAGGCGACTCGGGCGGTTTCTAGTTGCTTCGCGAGCAGTTTCGAATATCCCCACGGCGGACGCTCTTCTGTCGCACGGCCTTCGAGCCACGAGAATCCCCACCCCGTGACATCCGCTGCTGCAGCAGCCTCGATCAGCTCTTGACTCTCGTTGTGCGGCTGCTTTTCATTCATCATGACCTTGTCAGTCTGGCAGAACGCAGCCGGTCACGACCGGTCGACGCTTGCCTACCTACAATGGTTGAATGGCCGAAAAGCACAGTGCCGCTGAGGATCGGGCGCCGAGCGACCAGCACGGTCCGCGCTGGGGTGCGGTCCTGCAGAACACGCTTCTCGGCCTGGTTATCCTCGGCATGGTGTGGCTGGTGTTCAACGTCAAGCTACCGTCGATCGACGAATTGCAGGAAAGCCTCGGGGATTGGGGAAGCGCCGCCTGGATAGTGTTCGTTGCGCTCTACGCGGTCGTCGCGGTCACGCCGATTCCGGTGACGATCATGGCGGTGACGGCGGGTATCCTGTTCGGCATCGTCGAGGGCACCGTCCTGTCGGTCATCGGCGCACTGATCGGATGCTGGATCGCCTACTGGCTCGCGCGCGGCCTCGGAACGGCCACGGTGAAGCGACTGCTGGGCAGACACGCACCCACGGTTGAGAAGCAATTGGAAAACTCCGGGCTCAGCGCCGTCTTTGTACTGCGATTGATGCCGGGGCTGCCCTACTGGCCGGTGAATTACGGCAGCGGCGCTTTCGGTGTATCCCAGCGCGACTACTTGATCGCCAGCGGAGTTGCAACCATTCCCGGGCAGGTCTCACTCGTGGCCATCGGCGCATTCATCGCGGCACCATCGATTGCGCACGCGGCCGTGGTGATCGCAGCGTGGCTGACTGTGGCCGTGATGACGATCCTCGCGCTCCGACGATGGCGGAGGTCGGCGAAGTCAAGGCGCGATTGATCGATTCGCGCTTGCGGCGCGCCCCAAAGACTGCGTTTCTGCGCTTCGCGCCCGAAAGACTGACCGTTTGTCAGTCCTTCGGGTTTTCCGCGTTTTTCAGGCACCTTTCACCAGGCATGTACGAGTAGACGACTTAGTCCGCAAGGGGATTGCCGCGTCGCGCACCGCATGCGATTCTGCTGAGCATGACACTTCGCGCGATCTACATCAACGGAACACTCACACCGTCTCCTGGGCTGAGTCACACGGCAGCGCTGATCGACCGCAGCGCAGAAATACTGCGGCAACAGGGCGTCGAGGTCGACATCGTCAGGGCCGTCGACCTCGACCTGGCGCCCGGCGTGCAGCCAGACATGACGGAGCACGGAACGGCATCCGACGCCTGGCCGCAGCTCTGGCAGCGGGTGCTGCGCTCGAACATCATTGTGCTCGCGACGCCGATCTGGCTCGGGCAGCCGTCGAGCGTCATCAGGCGTGTCGCCGAACGACTGTACGCGCAATCGGGCCAGCTGAACGACC
>DXDC01000268.1 GCA_019115685.1 Candidatus Agrococcus pullicola | reverse complement strand
CGGCGCATGCTCGACGCGCTGTCAATCACTGAAATAGTCATAGCAAGAGACGGTAAACCTTGCCGTTACGACAAGGTCAAACCCGGGGAGTAGCTAACTTCTCCAGAGGTTGGTATCTGCGGCGACGTGGTGGAGTTCCGCTTCAACGTGTAAGCGCGCGCCCGCCCAGCGTCCGTCCATGGTGACGGTCGTGGCGTGATCGGCTCAGTGATCCGGCAGGCCCAAGCGGAGATCGACTAGATGTACCCGGTCAGTGGGTTGGTGACACTCGGCTGATCGGGGGCCGGCCTCCGCAAGCGGTGTGGCCTCGATCATAGTTGTAGTGGTCGAGCCAGGGCCCGAGCGCATCGACCCGCTCTTGATTAGATGTGAACGGTCGCCGGTAGGCCCAGTCTTCCTGCAGAGTCCGGTTGAACCGTTCGGCCTTCCCGTTCTGCCAGGGCGAGTGAGGCCTCATGAGGACATGTTTCGCGTTGAGCGCCGCGATCGCGGCCTGGAAATCCCGCGAGCGACGATAGTGCAGTGCGTTGTCAGTCATGACCTCACGGACCTGGACCCCGTGGGCGGAGAAGAACGCGGCAGCATCGGCGAGGAACTCGGCGCAGGTGGCCCCCTTCTCGTCCGGGAGCACCCGCGCGTAGGCGAGGCGTGAGTGGTCATCAACAGCAACGTGCACGTGATCCATGCCGAGCTTCTTCGACTGCCCGCGCCCGCGATTGTGGTCAATAACATCGGGGCCGTCCGCGCGCCAGCCGCCACCCTCGGGGACGCGGCCGAGTTTCTTGACGTCGATGTGGATGAGATCTCCCGGCGCAGCGCGCTCGTAGCGGTGGCTGGTGCGACGCGAGGCCCGGATCCTGATCCCGGTGACCGGGTCGAGCTGATGCAGCGGTGCCAGGCCGGCCCGGGCGATGATCCGCGACACTGTTGCGGGGCTGACCCCGGCCCTGGTGGCGATCTCATCGCGTCCGATCCGTTCGTCTCTCCGGATACGCAGCACACGCTTCGCGACCAGGGCCGGGGTTCTGCCGGGCGAGCGATGGGGTCGTGAGGAACGCTCGTGCAGACCAGAGAGCCCCTGGTCGCGATAACGGCCGATCCAGCGGTGGGCACACTGACGCGAGACGCCCATTTCTTTCGCGACGTGCGCGACGGGACGTCCTGAGAGTATCCGCCGGACCAGGATCAGTCTGCCCGCGGGGGTGAGTTTGGCATTACGGTGGGACACGAGAAGGCCTCCTCGGTTGAGTGACGTTAGACACCACTCATGATGGAGGCCTTCTCCCTATCCGTCAGTCACCAACGTCCCGACCGGGTACAGCTAGAGATCGCCCATGGGGCCTCGGGCAGTGTCGGCCGCGCCATCGGGGGGTACCCGATAATGTACATTTGAGGGTATTCTTGAAGCATGGAGATCACTGCAACCAAGGCGCGCGATCAGCTCGGTCGGCTCATCGACCGAGCGCACAGCGAGCCCGTGTACCTCACTCGCCACGATCGGCGAGTGGGCGCGATCGTGGATGCCGACACCCTCGATCGGCTGATGGAAGCAGCCGAGGAACTTGAAGACATCGCGGCCTATGACGCGGCGAAGGGCGAAGGTGGAGAGGGCGTCACGCTTGATGAGCTCCGTCGTGAGCTCGGTCTATGACCTATGCGGTTCGAATCGCGTCTGCCGCGCGTCGTCAGATCCGTAAGCTCCCGCGTGATGGTCAGGAGCGAGTCGCCGCGGTACTCGTCCTGCTGGCTGACGAGCCTCGGCCGCCAGCGTCGAAGAAGCTCACCGGCCGTGACGCCTGGCGAGTTCGCACGGGGAGCTGGCGAGTCATCTACGAGATCCACGATGACCAACTCCTCGTCATGGTCGTCGCGGCGGGGAACAGCCGTGACGTCTACCGGCGCTGACGCACATGGTCCTCTGTGCCGGAACGTGGTGGAGTTCCAGTTTAACGTCTGACGTTATTGACGCGGCGCGTCACAGAATTGTAGTCTGCGTGTGTGATCAGATCGTTCGCTGACCGTGACACCCAGCGCGTCTGGTGTCGTGAGTCCGCGAAGCGAGTTGATCCGCGTATTCACAAGGCGGCGAACCGGAAACTGCATCTCCTGGATGCGGCGACGGCTCTCGATGCCTTGCGTGTCCCTCCCGGCAATCGCCTGGAAACACTCAAGGGGGACCGGGCGGGCCAGCACAGCATTCGGTTCAATGACCAGTGGCGGATCTGCTTCCGCTGGACGGATGCGGGTGCCGAGGATGTCGAGATCGTGGACTGCCACTGAGGAGGAATGATGGCTAGCACGCTTTACCCGCCGGTCCACCCAGGCGAGGTCTTGATGGAGGACTTCATCGAGGGATTCAGCATCACACAGAATAGGCTCGCCGTGTCGATCGGGGTGCCGCCACGGCGTATCAACGAGATCGTTCACGGCAAGCGCGCGATCACAGCCGACACCGCATTGCGTCTCGGGCAGTACTTCGGGGTGGATCCACAGTTCTGGCTGAACCTGCAGACCCGGTACGATCTCGAGGTCGCGCAGGATCGCGTGGCGGATCAGGTGGCGGCGATCACGCCGCTGCAGGCGGCATAGTCCGGGAATCGAGACTCATGAGTATGTCGGATCCTGAAGACGAGCCTCCTGTCGCCATCGTGACCGGCGGCGCGCGGCATCGGGGCCGAGTGTGATTGCGCGCTTCATACAGAGGGCAAGCGGGTCGTGATCGCCGACGTGCTGGAGGGCAAGGGTGCGGCGCTCGCCGATGAGCTCGGTGACGGCGTCGTCTTTGACCGTCTCGACGTCGCGGATGGATCCCGATCAACTGGACATCCCGCTCGGGCACGGTGGCACGGCAGCGGAGGTCGCGGCAACGGTCGCGTTCCTCGCGAGCGATGCATCGTCGTTCACAACGGGAGCCGAGCTCGTCGTCGACGGCGGCATGATTGCAGGCATCCCGCGTCGGCAGTGTGCTGCGCCGGCGGTGTCGCGTGTTCTGACGTTGGCCCGTGCCGGAACGTGGTGGAATCCAGGTTCAACGCCGCAGTGCCGGATTCATCGACCTCGCCGTGCCGCATGCTTGCGGTAGATCTTCACCGCGGAGGCGACGCGTGGGTGTGGGTCCTCAGCAAGTAGGTCTGCAATGAGAAGGCCACGTGCGACGTCGGCATCTGTCCCTTTCCTGATGAACCATAGCGGCGCGGTGATCGCAGACCGTCGTCGAAGTGGGTCGTCGGATCGTGCGAGGTCTTCGAGGACCGTAAACTCGATCACGTCGCTCAGGATCGGCCATCCGATCACCCGGGGTGCCGCTCGATCAACCATGTCCCATGTCGTGATGGCGTCGTGGTGGTCGAGATAGATTGCAGCGAGATCTTCACGCTCTTCGTCGGAGAGACGCCGACGGGCGCGAAAGTCGAGGATGCAGAATGCGGCGAGGCGCGGCTCATACGCAGGATGGGTGAAAAGTCTCTCGAGCTCCGTTGAGGGGATGTCGGTGGCAAGCTTCGCCATCTCGAACAAGGTGCCCATCCGGACGCCGATTACCGATTCATCGGTGGCGACTCGGGATCGGATCCTCCCGGTCTCACTCGGATCAGACGCGTTCTGCAATGCAGCGACGAGTTCGTCTGCGGTCCTCAGGAGACTCCCCATAGCCGGACCATAGCAAAGGTGTCAGGGTCGCGGCGGTAGTGAGGCGCGAGCGGTGGGGCATCGTTGAACGCCTCATCGAGCCGCCAGGCGACGGCGACGTGCCTCGGATGAATTCTTCCGATATGACCTTCGTGTCGTCGCGGTTGTTGCGGACTGAAGTGGTCCGTGTGCTGCCGTTCAACGTGCCGTGTCAGATGCACTGGCTATGCGCCGACCTCGTGAGAAGCGAGCACGTCATATCGCAACTGGACCATGCCGTTGTCGAATCTCTGCTCGTGCTGCAGGTCCAGATCGAGTCGGTGATCCGGCAGGAACCGCAGTCCGCCACCGACGACGACGGGGCACAAGAGCACGTCGATCCGGTCGACAAGACCGTGCCGAATCGCGTGTGCGGCCACAGTCGGCCCGTCGATCGTCACGTTTCCTCGCGCATCAGCCTTTAGCTGCGCGACTTCTTCCGGGTCGAACCGTGTGCGCAGCTGCGTACGCGATGTGTCGACTGCTTCGAGGGTGCGGGAGAAGACCACTTTGTCCGCCCTTTGCCAGATCCGCGCGAACTCTGTGGACTGCGGCGACTGCTCGATGACCTCGGGGTTCGTCTCCCAGGCAGCCATCATCTGGTACATCCGACGGCCGAGCAGGTAGGTGGAGACCTTCGAGTGCTCGTCGTTGATTGCGGCAAGAACCTGCTCGTCAGGCCTGGCCCACGAAGCGAACTCGCCCGTGGCGTCTGCGACGTAGCCATCAAGCGACACCTGCATGGAGTACACCAACGTGCCCATGTCTCTCCTCGGACTGATTGCGAAATAGGATCAGATAGAGGTTACGTAGACTGATCGCGTGTTGCAACCAGATGGCGTGGAGATGTTGCAGATCGGACAGGGCCGATCCGGCTGCCCGATCAACATGACGGTCGAAGTGCTCGGCGACCGCTGGAGTCTCGTTGTGCTGCGCGACATCATGTTCGGCGACCGCCGGCGTTTTCGAGAGTTGCTGCAGCATTCCGAAGAGCGGATCGCCTCCAATGTGCTGGCGAGCAGGCTCAAACGCATGTCGGACGTCGGCCTGCTCGCGCGACATGACGATCCGACTCATCGCCAGAAGGTCGAGTACCGCCTCACCGAACCCGCGATTCAGCTGGTGCCGGTGATGGCACAACTCGGTGACTGGGGTGCCCGCTGGCTGCCCACCGCTGCAGAGCTGGCCGTCCGCGCGGAGCTGCTGGCAGACGGGGGGCCTGAACTCTGGTCGCGTTTCATGTGCGAGCTTCGGGAGGTGCATCTGCGTGGCGGCGTCTTTCCCGAAGATGGCGTCCTGGCTGAGCTGACTGCCGCGTATGAGCACGTCGCATCAGCGCACGGGTAGCCGGGGAGGGTGGCGGCCGCAGATGTCTCTGCATGCCGGAACTCGGTCGAATTTCGATTCAACGTGTGAGTCGAAGCGCCCGATTGCTTCGGAACGAAGGCCGGTGTACGCAGGGGTGCGCGGATAGCCTGGGCATATGGAGCCGCATGTAGCAGTGGAAAATCGGTACCAGTCGTTGGACGCGTGGCACGAAGTGGACTCCTACTTCACGGAAGTGCTGATCGACGAAGATGAAGCGCTTGTCGCGGCGAGGCTGTCCGGTTCGAGCACGACCATGCCTAACGCTGAGGTCGCGGCCAATCAGGCAGCCTTTTTACAACTTCTCGTGAAGATGTCCGGCGCAAAGCGAGTGCTCGAGTTCGGCACGCTCGCCGGCTACTCCACGATCTGGTTCGCGCGTGCCGTGGGCAGCGGTGGGTTCGTGTGCACATTGGAGCTCGAACCTGAGAACGCGGATGTTGCTCGGAGGAACTTTGTGCGAGCGGGGGTCCTCGAACGCATTGAGCTCATAGTGGGTCCGGCTGCTGCTTCGGTGGCAGATCTGGTTTCCTCGAAGGTCGAGCCGTTCGATGTGGTGTTCATCGACGCCGATAAGCCCCGTAATCCGAGCTATCTCGAAGCCGCACTTGCATTGACCGGCTCCGGTGCGTTGATCATCCTCGACAACGTGGTGCGCAATGGCGCGGTAGTCGATGCCGACAGTGATGATCCGCGAGTCATCGGGACACGGACAGCCGCGCAGATGATCGCGGAGCATCCGGAACTCGAGGCGACCGCGCTGCAGACCGTCGGAGTAAAGGGCTGGGACGGCTTGATCGTCGCGCGGCGAATATAGCAAGCGCTGCGGGCTGACGGTTGCCGATTGGTGGGCCGCGGTCGGTTGTGCTGCTCTCGGCCGCCTGTGCCCGGATCAGGATAGACGGGCAAACGTTGCTATCTCCGGCGAGGTCGGGGAGTTCGCGTGTAACGCCTAGCGTTAATACCGTGATCCGTTATACACTGGGCGGGTGATCAGGTCGTTCGGCAGTAAGGAGACTGAGCGTGTGTGGCGTCGTGAGCGCGTGCCCTCTCTTGATCCACGGATCCTCCGGGCCGCACTGCGCAAGCTCCGCCAGGTGGGATCCGCGACCGTTCTGGACGACTTGCGGAGTCCACCGGGCAATCGGCTCGAAGTCTTGAACGGCGATCGGGTCGGACTACACAGTATTCGGATCAACGACCAGTGGCGGATCTGTTTCAAATGGACAGACGCCGGACCAGAGGAGGTGGAGATCGTTGACTACCATTGAAAAGATCGTGCCGATCCACCCCGGCGAGGTGCTGATGGAGGACTTCATCGAGGGTTTCGGGATCACGCAGAACAAGCTCGCTGTGTCGATCGGAGTGCCGCCAAGGCGGATCAACGAGATCGTGCATGGCAAGCGCGGCATCACGGCGGACACCGCACTGAGGCTGGCGAAATACTTCGGCACGTCGGCGGAGTTCTGGGTCAACCTGCAGAGCTACTATGAACTCGATCGCGCTGAGGACATCGCGGGGGAGCAGATCGCATCGATCACGCCTCTGAAGGTCACGTGAGCACCGTCGAACTGGGCTGTGGTGATGCAGTGGAGTTTCGGTTTAACGTGCAGATCAAGCAGTGTGGCGTATCAGTTCGTGTGAGTGCCGGGGTTGATCACGTTGCCGATGGTGCCCCGGAAGAAGAAGCGGTCTACACCCCGGCCCTCGTCGGTCAGCGGGTGGACGATCTTCTACTTCGGAGGAGATCGCTGCCTCCTACGTGGGGGTGATGCCGTCGACGAATATCGAGACGCTCGGGTTCATCGGGGCGGTGGCGTCCAGGTTGACGTGTCGAAGAATCAAGTCATGAGTCCAATTGCCGCCAGGCCGGAGGCGAACGCTCGTACCCCGCCCGATGCGCGTCAGACGTTTTCGTGTTCCCGACTGATGCTCGGATCATCCGTAGGGATGTCCGCGATCAGCTCGGCCATCTTGGCGAGTCTCAGCGCGGTGGTTTCGTCCTTAGGGGTCATCACGGTAAGCCGGTGACCGGTCTCCGCGACATCGGAGGTGACGAAGTTGAGCTGGAGCATGCCGACGAGCGGGCTGTGCAGGCGCTTGGTCTCGAGGTGCTGCCGCATGACATCGTGTCGGTCCCACAGCCCAGAGAACTCCTCTGAGCGCCGTTGCAGCGTCTCGACGGTCTGCGCTGCGCCGGAGTCGGCGGCGCTGCCGACGACGGCGCGCAGTTGGGCGACCATCCGGGAGGCGACGACCTCGTCGTCGACGTAGCGGTCGCGCCAATCGGCATCGGTGAAAAACTGGAACGCGCAGTTGCGCTCTGAATCGCCCTGGGTTTCGTTCCTACCTGCTTCCCTGTCCAGCGAGCGCTGGCTGGGCTGATTCGAGGCCAGCGTAGTACGCCTCCTCGACCTCGACCGGCGTGCGGTAATCGAGCTCGCCGTGGAGACGA
>DXDC01000033.1 GCA_019115685.1 Candidatus Agrococcus pullicola | reverse complement strand
GGGAAGGGGCACCGCCCGCCCTGACTCACGCTGGCCGACTCGCCCGATACGCTCAACCTGCACGGACAGCAGCTGCCACGCTCGTCGCAGGCACAGGATCTCCGACAGCTGCGCGGTTTCCGTCGCACGTGATGACCTTGGAGGACCATTCGATGAGCCAACGACCGTACGGCGAGCCGCAGCACCCAGGGCATCTTCCGCAGCAGCCGAACCCCACGCGTCCTGCTCTGCACCCGCAGGGCGAGCCGCCCAAGGCGAGCATTGGCCTCGGAATCATCGCCGTCGTCTGGGCCGGCCTCGGCCTGGTCGGGCACACGATCATGACCTTGTATCTCGCGCTGGGCGCCGCGATGACCCACACGCTGGACGGCGTCTTCGGGGACGATCCGAACGGCGTCTTCAATTTCGTCGTACTCCTCATCGCGCTCATCGGCCAACTGCTCGGGCTCGCGTTGTCCGTGGTCGCGCTACTGCTCGGGATCGGTGCCAAGCGGAAGCGGATCAGGCGCAGCACGGCAGCGATGGTCCTGGGCATAGTAGCGACGGCGACGTTCCTCCTGATCGGGCTCATCCAACTGCCGATCGCGTCGCTGTTCTTCAACGTCATCTCGCTGTAGAGCTCTGGACGATTCGATGATCCGAACGGAGCGCGCGGTCACTCCGCACCGAGCCGCTGATCGACTGCTCAACGGGCTCGACGCCACCACGGAGGAGACGTCGTCATCGCCGGCGGCACTGTCCTGAACGCGGCCCACTATGCTCCGCGCGGCCGTGCGCGGGCACCCTCGTGGCAATGACCCCCTATGCGCGCATCGGCCTCGCCGCCAGGCCATGGCGTTAACGGCCGACGGGCGCTGCCCGCCCCTGCCCGGACGCTGAGTGATTACACGATCGACGCCCGCACGCGAATCGTAGGATGGGGGCTGTCTCCTCAACGACCAGCAAGGTGTGACGCAAGACTCCGTGACAACTCGACCAGCACGACAGAAGTTGCGCGCCTCTCTGGCGGCCACAGCCGCCGCAGCCCTCTTCATCGCCGGCATCGTCGTTCCCTCCACGATCGAACCCACCGATGCATCCTGGACAGACGACGAACTGGCGTCGGCGTCGTTCTCGGCAGCGACGATTCCGGCCCCGGTCTTGACGCAATCCTGCGAATTCCGCCCCGGTGTTCTCGGCCTTGGTGCGCGAGTCCGGATCTACTGGCAGGCGCCGGACGGCTATGGGCTCGACGACGTCGTCGTTGAAGCTTCCACGAGCGGCCTCGGATCGGTGCTCGCACCTTTGACCGGCTTCAGCCTCCTGTCGAACACGACCGCACGCGACGACGGCACCTACAGAACGGACGTGCCCACCAACCTCCTCGGCGGACTGCTTGGCCTCGGAAGCGAGTTGGAGATCGCATTCGCGGTCGAGCACGAAAGCGGCTGGCAATCGGAACCAGCTGCTGTCGCGACCAATGCGGGGTTGCTGGTTGGGCTCGGCGGGAGCTGCCGCAACCTGACCTGACCGTCGTGGGTCCCGACCGCGACGTTCCTCGGCGCATAACATCTCCGCGTCCGTCGGTGAGGAGCGCCCCGTTGCACGGTCGCGGAGGTCGAACGATGCCATCTCGGACGTACAGTCCATTGAGACCTCCTGCCCATGTCCGCAGGCGTCGACGAGCGCTGGAAACGTCGTCCTCCCGATGGTAGGTAGACTTGTCTACCTACCAGCGGGAGGACGACGTGGACCAGGGATCAGCGCGAGAGCGGCTGCTCGACGCTGCAGCGAGACTCTTTTACGCGGACGGCGTGCATGCCACCGGGATCGACACGATCACTTCTGAGGCGAATGTCGCGAAAAAGAGCCTTTACAACAACTTTTCGTCGAAGGCGGAGCTTGTGAGCGCCTACATTGACGCCCGCCACGAGGAGTGGCTCGCGCTCTACCGCGCACGCTCGGCGAAAGCGAGCACGGCAACAGACCGGGTGCTGGCGGTGTTCGACGCCTATATCGACCACGCGAAGGACGCCTACGACGACGGGTTCCGGGGATGCGGACTGCTCAACGCGGCCGCCGAGTTCCCGTCCAGTGCCCCCGCACGCTCGACCGTGCGCGCACACAAGGAGCAGGTGGAGCGAATCCTCGTCGAAAACCTGGAGGCGATGCTCGCCGAAGCGCAGGCGCTGGAGCTGGCCGAGCACTTCAGCTTCCTCCTCGAAGGGGCCGTCGCGCGCGCGGGCCTGGAGGGCAGCCCGACGCGCCTGGAGCACGCCCGGGCCGTCGCATCGCGGCTGTTGGCCGCGCTGTGAGTCAGGGCTCCTTCCCCGGCATCCTCGCGGTGCTTGCTGCCGCCTTCTTGTGGGGCACCACGGGAACCGCGGCGACGTTCGCGCCGACGGTCGGCCCGCTGGCCATGGGCGCAGCCGCTCTCGGCATCGGCGGCATTCTCCAGGCGGTCATCGCTGTCCCTTCGCTCCGCAGGGAGCATGCCGAACTGTCCTCGCACCGTGGAACGGTGATCGCCGGAGCCGCAGCCGTGGTGATCTACCCACTCGCCTTCTACAGTTCGATGCACCTGGCGGGCGTCGCGGTCGGCACGGTCGTCTCCCTCGGCTCCGCCCCGATCGCCTCAGGCTTACTGGAAAGAGTGATGGAGCGACGCACGCTCAGCGTCTGGTGGATGCTCGCAGCGGCTCTCGGCATCGTCGGCTGCGCGGTGCTGTGCGCCGCGCAGATGCACGACGCGCCGAGCGAGACGCTCCGCACAGTCGCCGGCGTGGTCCTCGGTCTGGTCGCTGGCGCGACGTACGCCGTGTACTCGTGGAGCGCCCGCCGTCTCATGAACCTCGGGATCCGGCGTGCGGCAGCGATGGGCGCTGTCTTCGGCCTGGGCGGCGTCGCCCTGATGCCCGTGCTTCTGCTCACTGGCGCCCCACTCGTCACTTCCACCCAGGCATTCACGGTCGGGGCATACATGGCTCTGGTCCCGATGTTCCTGGGCTATCTCCTCTTCGGGTACGGCCTCACACGCGTCAATGCAAGCACGGCGACGACGCTCACCCTCGCCGAGCCCGCGGTCGCCGCCATCCTGGCCGTGGTCATCGTCGGTGAACGGCTGCCCGCTACCGGATGGGCTGGACTCGCGGGCATCTGCGCTTCGCTCCTGGTCCTCTCCCTCGCGCCCGCGACGCGGGAGGACGCCACTGAACCTCCGCATTCGAACAGCCTCCCCGCGAGGCAAGAAGCCTGAACTAGACCATCCCGGATGTACGTCGCTGGCATCGGAGACCCATCACAACTGCCCCGAACCAGTCACTTGCTGCAGTCAAAGTGATCGTGCGGAGGACCAACGACCAGGGTGTTCAGACCGCTACGGTCGCGCTGCAGCTGATATGCGGTGGGGATCGAGGCTGCCGGTCAGCTCGTTGCGGGTCGCTCGTGGCGCCAATAGCCGACAAAGTCCACGTTTCGCTTCGGCACCCCGCGCTCCTGGACGAGGCGGCGACGCGCTCCGGTCGCCAGTCCCGACTCGCCGATGGCGTGGGCGTGCACAACACCGTCGGGCAGCTCCGCCGTCGTCAGCGCATGGAGAGCGAGGTGCCCCGGTCGGCCGTCGGCTTGGGACGACTGGTCGCGAATGATCCAGATGATCTCCATCCCGATGAGCGCGAGAAAGTCCTGTCGGTCTCCGGCAGTGGGGATCTCGATGATCGCGATCCCTTGCGCGGCGTGTAAGCACGTACCCACGGTCGTCGCGTCCTGGGCGTCGCAAGGTACTGCAGGTACCAGCCGAGTTCCGTGGTGCTGGTGGGAAGTTTCAGAACGTCCTGCCCTTGCCGTGTGAAGAAGAGGCGGCACCAGTGATCAGCTCCGCGCGCTTCGAGGCCTGCCAGACCGCCCAGCTTCAGCCGCACGAAATTCGGGCTGATACGTTCCGCTCGAGTGACGTGCGCCATCATGAACCGGCGATCAGCTGGCGTGTTCTTCCTCCTACCCACGGAGGTGACCCTAACCTCACTCAAGACTATTGCGACGGATCACCTAGACATTGAAGCGGAACTCCACCACGTTCCGCAGCCCAATAACGTCATGCTACTTGAACGCGTTCATCACCCATCACATACTCGATTGCTAGCCCGCCGCTGACGGCTTCGAGGTACTTGCGGATCGTACCGATCTTTGCGCTGTCGAGATGGCCATGCTCGATCTTGGAGACCTGGCGCTGCCCCACACCGATACGTTCGGCGAGCTGCACCTGGGTGAGACCCGCCTCTTCACGCAGCTCACGGAGGCGGTAGGCGCGGACCTCAGCCAGCATCCGCTCCTTGTGCGCTTCGACACGCCCACGATCCACGGGGTTCTCGGCGACAAAGTCCTTCAGGGATTTAGCCATGTCAATCATCCTCCTCTCAGCCTGCGCAGGTGGTCGTCGAATCTGTCATCGGCCACTGGGATATTCTTCTTGTACCAGCGCTTCCAGTTACCAGCCTTGTCCCTAGCGATCAGCATGATCGCCGAACGCTTGGGATCTAAGGCGAACAAGAGGCGCAGCTCGGACCAGCCGGACGAACCTGGCCTGAGCTCCTTCATGTTGCGGTGCCTCGACGCCGAAACAGTGTCGACGATGGGCCGCCCGAGCTGAGGACCGCGGTCTTCGAGCAGCTCTATCGCGGCAACCATCTGAGCACGCGAATCGTCGTCCAGCGAAGCGAGCCATTCTGCGATCAGCTCGATGTCTACGCTCCATATGCCACCAGCACAGACCCTCCAGGATCTACTTGCCACCGCCTCTATATGATCCTAGGTCGACACTCAGCGGACCACGCTCGCCGAGAGGTTAGAGCGTGAAGCGAAACTCCACCACGTTCCGATAGCGGCAAACCTTACGATGAGGAACTTGCCGCACGTGGGCAATCTGCATCTTCAGCCCTCCCGGACCACAGCAACGCCCGAAGCGGAGTCTCAGTATGCCCGCTCATCCGTGCAGGCAGTTCACCTCTTGGGCAGGGCGAGTGCGCAGACAGCGAAGGCGATGGCGAAAACAGCCTGGACGAGCATACAGACCGCGAGGGCCGACACATAGACCTGCCCCATTGCCGTTGCCGTCGATCCGGCCATGGCCGTGCCGAGGAGGCCTCCGGCTACGGCAACGCCGAGACCCATAGCCGCCTGCTGCACGGTCTGGATGACACCGGATGCGGCACCCGCGAAAGCCGGCGGCACATCGGCGATCATGGCTCCGACCAGCGGCCCGAACATGAAGGCCTGGCCGAAGCCGACGCCGACCAGCAGCACGGCCAGTGTCCACACGCTCAGGTTCTCGCTCTGGACGAACACCGACCACGCGGTGACTGCCAGCATCGCGGCCTGGATGAATCCGCCGAGCGTGAGCAGTCGACGGAACCCGAAGCGGGAAGCGAGCTTGCCCGACCAGACTGACGCGGCGAAGAAGCACAGCGCGAACGGCAACAGCACCAGAGCGGAGTTCATCGGCGACCAGCCCAACCCGGTCTGCGTGGTCAGTGCATAGAGGAAGGTGAACGCGCCGAAGGCCGACTGGAGCATCAGCGCCATGACCAAACCGAGCCGGTAGGAGCCCAACCCCAGCAGCGGAGGCGGCACGAGCGGGACGAGGTCGCGGCGGTGCAACCGGTGTTGGCGCATCCAGAATGCCGCGAACAGCACCGGGGAAGCCGCCAGAAGGATCCAGCACCACACCGGCCAGCCCAGTGCCCCGCCCTGGGACAGCGGGATGAGCAACGCGAGCAGCGCCGAGCCCAGCAACACGGTACCGATCAGATCGAGGGAACGGTGACCGGGCGAGTTGGTGCTGGGCATCCAGCGCAGAGCGGCAGCGAAGGCGACGACGCCCATCAGGACGCTCATCGCGAAGACGGAGCGCCAGGGCGCGCCGAATACCGGGACCATCAGCAGCACGCCGCCGAGGACCTGGCCTATAGCCGTCGCGCCACCGGCGGTCGCACCGAACAGGGCGACGGCGCGAGCACGCTCGCGCCCGTGCGTCGAGGCGGTGATCGTAGCCAGCACCTGGGGCACCATGGCTGCCGCGGACACGCCGGCGA
>DXDC01000032.1 GCA_019115685.1 Candidatus Agrococcus pullicola | reverse complement strand
GTCACCGAGAGCGGGCGAGACGCGTTCAACACCTGGATGCTGGCCGAACTCGCAGAAAGAGACGCCGAGGCTGCATCATTGCACCGCTTCTTCTTTCTAGGACTCATGGCCCCGGTGGACCGTGTCACGATCCTGCGGAATATTGTTCGCCGCATGAAGGACGAACTCGAAAAGTTCACAAGGCTGCGGGATCAAGTAGCTGCGGTGGAGATTGCACGAGAACACCGTGAGGTTGCTGACTACCAACTTGCGACACTGGAGCACGGTCGCGAAGCGCAAAGTCGCACGCTCCAGTGGTTCGCGGAGCGACTCGAGCAGGAGGAACGCCGGCACAACCGTTACTTGGACAAAGCTCCGGGATCAAGCGCTGCAGCAGGCGCCTGAACGATGCAGCACGTTCTTGTCGTAACCCACCCTGAAGCGACGCACCATGTTGACGGACTCGTCGGCGGCTGGTTCGACGGTCCTCTCACGGAGCGGGGACTGTATGAAGCGGGCCAGATCGCAAAGCGCATTCGTCACGTTGTCCCACACGATGCAGAGTCTCGGATCGTTGCGTCTGACCTGCTCCGCACGCGACAGACCGCCGATGCCATCGGCGCGGAACTGGATGCCCATCCGATGTTCGATGCAGGCTTGCGAGAAAAGTCTTATGGAGACGCTGAAGGACGACCACAGCGGTGGTTGTCCGAACGGTTCATTCACCCTCCCCGCATTGGTGATCGCTTACACCATGATGAAGGCATCGATAATGGCGAGACGAAGCTCGAGTGGATAGAGCGGGTCTACGCAGCCGTAGAGACTGTTGAAGAAACCCCTGCCGACTTTCGCATCATCGTGACTCACGCGGGCACCGCGAACTGGGTGATTGCCGCCTGGATGCGCATCCCCGTTCAAGGCTGCTCTTATGCTGCGTTCAACATCCCGTCGGGAAGCATCACCATGCTGCGGGAGGACGATGTGTTTCACAACCGAACTCTCGTCGACCTCGGTGACCGATCGTTCTTGAGAAACACCACCGACTGAATATGCGGAGGGTTGGCGTGGCACGTGGTTTCGTTTCAGGGCACCGAGGCAGGCGAGTGATCACGACCTTCTAGTGGAACCAGGCACGCGCGAACCGTACGACATTGAACGCTCTGCCCTCAGCGCGACACCTCTGACTTCACGCTGATTCTCGACGTGACCAACGTCGGAGGCGCCGAAGCTCTTCGAAGCCCAGCCGCTTGTAAACGCCGAGACCGAGTTCACTCGCCGAGAGCACCGCAGGAAGCTCTGGTGCGGATTCCAATGCGGCGACGGTGAGCGCCCGACCGATACCTCGGCCGCGCGACTCGGGCAACACGGTAACCGCGCTGATCGTAACGGATTCAGGGCTCAACACCGCCAAACCGGTGCCCACGGTTGTACCGTCGATCTCGGCAGTGAAGAAGCGAAGCCGCGGATCATGCTGGGAACCGGCGGGATGCAACTCCCCCGCTGACTCGCGTTCCCCTCCGTTCGCGAGAAAACTCACGTCCTCCCAACGGTCGAGTTCTTCGTCGGTGCTCACCGAGTGGAGGCGGAGCCCCGGAATCGTCCAACCCTGATTCGTCACTGGTCCGGGAGGTCGGAACATCCAGATCGGGCCTGCTTCCGGCGTTCGCGAAGGGAGCGCGTCTGCCGTGAACGCAGCGAAGCTGTCGCATATGTCGCCGTCTACGTCGGCGACGAGGTCCGAATGCGCACCGGGTGTGAGCGTGATACCGGCGAAGAGGAACCTGTGCGGGCTGGGGCCTTCGGCACGCCCGGCTGCCTCATCGACAACCCATTGCACACCGAGGCATTCGTGGAGAGCCTGCTGCAGTACATTCTCGCCTCTTGCGCACCACGAGATCTTCTCACTCGCACCGAGCGATTCGCTGGAAGTGGGCACGCTGATCTCCTTCGACATCGAAAGCCTACCGATATCCCTGTGCTGGCAAAGAAACAGCTCTGACGAAGATGTCAGGACACGAATCGGCTGAGAGCTCAACCACCTCGACAGCATTGGCACAGCATCCATCTTCGTCGGCGCCTGTGTTTCGTGACCAAAGCGGCCGCACTCTCCGAACGTTTTCCCGAGCGGCGGGAGGGCCGCACAGCCGTGGCCGGTCTCCCGCCCCCGAATGCCGATTCGGCATGCGCGAAGCCCGTGCAGCAGTTTCGCCGTCAGTTGCCAGCCCACTGGCGGCCTCGCTGGATAAGTTGTCGATATATCCCGTCATTACCCCATCTGGAGGATAGACATGACTAGGCGCAGAGCAGCATCGACGCTGCTGGTGGCACTCATTTCAACGGCGCTCACGGGATGCATCTTGCTGCCAACGACCGCGGATGATCCCTCGAACCCGCCCACGTCTCATGACCCGGGCGCCCCGATTACTGAAACGGGCGGTGACCCCGAGCACGACAACAAGCCGGACCCCGTGTTCAATGAAGAGGATTACGTGGCCGAGGATGTCCCCACAGAATGGCCCGAGTCGATCCCTAAACCTGACGGGCAGCCGGTCGGCGGGCAAGGGAGCCCAAGCTTTTACCTGGTCGAGGGCGACACCGAATACTATGACGAGTACACGGAGACGCTCCTCGCGCTACCGGATGCGGAGCTTATCGACCGTGACGATCGTGAAGGAAGAAACCCGAGCGTCAGCATCCGAATCGGCGAATACCGCCTGATCGTCATGCACCACCCCGATAACGATTGGCTGAGCGTCGGAATCCGATACGACATCTGGTAGCCGCATCCAGCCAACGGATCAGACAACCAGGGCCGGCTCGAAGGTGTGCGCCGGGTTTCAGGAAGTCGAAGCCTCGAGCCACGTCCCAACGTGTGCTCGCAGGCAGCGACGGGCGGACAGCGATCGAATCCCCGGGAAACGACGAAACCGCCCGTCATCGACGGGCGGTTTCACAGTGACCCCAAGGGGATTCGAACCCCTGTTGCCGCCGTGAGAGGGCGGAGTACTAGGCCGCTATACGATGGGGCCAGGTCAGGTGCTGCCCTTTCGGACAACTTGAATATCATGCCACATGGCAGAGCTGATTTGCAAGTCGCGTTTCGGGTGTTCTGCTCCTCGGATGGATGTCGCGGTCCTAGATGGTTTTTATGGGTCGAGATGCCGTCCGAACCCATAAAAACCTTCTAGCATCGGGGTCTTACGGCCGACAAGAGACCGCTTGCGCCTCCGTGGTCCCCTCCTACTCGAACGGTCTCCTAGGCACCGAACGACTTCTCGAAGCCGAGCGTGCGGGCGATGATCGCAAGCTGCACCTCGGTGGAACCCTCGCCGAGCGTGAGGATGCGAGCATCCCGGTAGTGACGTCCGACGACATTCTTGTTGAGGAATCCGTTGCCGCCCCAGATCTGCGTCGCGTCCAGCGCGTTGTCGACCGCGGCTTCGGAGCCGATGAGCTTCGCGAGTGACGCTTCCTTCGTGAACGGCAAACCGGCGTCGATTCGGCGGGCAGCATCGTGCATCACCGCCCTGGCGGCGTGCACACGCGACTGCATGCGGGCGATCTTGAACGCGACGTCCTGATTGTCGCCCAGCGGACGACCGAACACGTGCCGTGTCTTCGCCCGCTCGATCGCCTGCTCGAGGCATCCCTGCGCCGCCCCGACGCAAAGAGCAGCAAAAGCGACTCGGCCCTCGTCGAGGATGTTCAGGAAGTTCGAGAATCCCTTGCCTCGTTCGCCCACGATATTCGATT
>DXDC01000267.1 GCA_019115685.1 Candidatus Agrococcus pullicola | reverse complement strand
GTGAGGTTCTGAGGGCCTTCTGTACGTCGGGGAGCGACTCAGCGCGCGAAGTTGCCGCGGTAGTACTCGTAGACCCAGCCGACGAGACCGATCGCCAGCAGCGCGAGCGCGAGCGGGATCAGGAAGTGAGCCGTTGCGAGAGCCAGGACGCCGACTGCCGGTGCTGCCGCCAGCACGAGCGGCCACCAGGACCACGGCGCGAAGTGACCGATCTCGGGGTCGGCGTCATCGATGCCGACGTCGAGGCGGTCCTCGGGCAGTTCAACGCCCTTCTGCCCCCTGTGCACGACCGTGACGAAGAAGCCGATGAGGCCCGCCATGAACGATGTGAACAGCAGGGTGATCGTGCCGATCCACTCCACGGAACCGTGGAACGGGTCGAGCAGACTCCACACGGTGTAGGCCGCCGCGCTGATCAGGAAGAAGCCCGCGATCACCCACCAGATGACGATATTCGTCTTCATTACTGGACCTCTCGCTCGGGAACGGGCACGGGAACTTCAGTCGGATCGTAATCGTCGAGCGACTCAGGGTGGTTGAGGTCGAACGCCGGACGCTCCGAGCGGATGCGCGGGATCGACGTGAAGTTGTGCCGCGGCGGCGGGCAGCTCGTCGCCCATTCGAGCGATCCGCCGTAGCCCCACGGGTCGTTGACCATGACCTTGGAGCCCTTGCGGGCGGTGATCCAGACGTTCAGGAAGAACGGGATCATCGACGCCGCGAGGATCATCGATCCGACCGTGGACAGCTCGTTCTCCCAGCCCCAGCCGGTGGAGGACTCCCAATCGGCGTAGCGACGCACCATGCCGTCGACGCCCAGCCAGTGCTGGATGAGGAACGTCATGTGGAAGCCGATGAACAGCAGCCAGAAGTGCACGTAGCCGAGACGCTCGTTCAGCATCTTTCCGGTCCACTTCGGCCACCAGAAGTAGAAGCCGGCGAACATCGCGAACACGACGGTGCCGAAGACCACGTAGTGGAAGTGGGCGACGATGAAGTACGAGTCGCTGAGGTGGAAGTCGAGCGCCGGCGACGACAGGATCACGCCCGTGAGACCGCCGAACACGAACGACACGAGGAACCCGAGCGAGAACAGCATCGGCGTCTCGAACGTGAGCGAGCCTCGCCACATCGTGCCGATCCAGTTGAAGATCTTCACACCCGTGGGAACCGCGATGAGCATCGTCATGAGCGCGAAGAACGGCAACAGCACGCCACCGGTCACGTACATGTGGTGCGCCCACACCGAGACCGACAGGGCCGCGATCGCGATCGTCGCGTAGACGAGCGTCTTGTAGCCGAAGATCGGCTTGCGGCTGAAGGCCGGGAAGATCTCGGAGACGATGCCGAAGAACGGCAGCGCGATGATGTACACCTCGGGGTGACCGAAGAACCAGAACAGGTGCTGCCAGAGCAGCACGCCGCCGTTGGCGGGGTCATACACGTGCGAGCCGAAGATGCGGTCGCTGGCCGCGGCGAGCATGGCCGCGGCGAGAACCGGGAAGGCGATCAGGATCAGCAGGCTCGTGACGAGCGTGTTCCACGAGAAGATCGGCAGGCGCCACATCGTCATGCCCGGTGCGCGCATCGTGATGATCGTCGTGATGAAGTTCACCGCGCCGAAGATCGTGCCGAAGCCGGAGATGCCGAGGCCGACCATCCAGAGGTTGCCGCCCACACCCGGCGAGAACGAGGCGTTCGCGAGCGGCTGGTAGGCGAACCAGCCGAACGATGCCGCCCCCTGAGGCGTGAGGAATCCGGCGATCGCGATGAGGGATCCGAAGAGGAACAGCCACATCGCGAAGGCGTTCAATCGCGGGAACGCGACATCGGGCGCGCCGATCTGCAGCGGCAGGATCGCATTGGCGAACCCGGCGAACAGCGGCGTCGCGAACATGAGGAGCATCACGGTGCCGTGCATCGTGAACAGCTGGTTGTACTGCTCCTCAGTGGGGACGATCTGAATCCCGGGGGCGAAGAGCTCGGCGCGGATGAGAAGCGCCATCACTCCGCCCAGCAGGAAGAAGATCACCGACGAGATCAGGTACATGTACCCGATCGTCTTGTGGTCGGTGGAGGTGATCCACCGAACGATGATGTTGCCCTTTTCGCCCGTGCGCGAACCGCTCAACAGAGCGGCCTGCCGCGGAGGGAGCGGGGCCGAACCCGGCTGGCTGGCCATGCTCAGTGTCCTTCCTCAGTCTCAGAAGCGACCCCGTCGGTGCCGGGGAGGTTCTGGAGACGGTCATATGCGTCGTTGACGTCGCCGACGTTGCCCTGCTGCTCGAGGTCGGCGATGTACTGCTCGTACTCGGACTCGCTCACGACCTCGACGTTGAACAGCATGCGCGAGTGGTACTCACCGCAGAGCTCAGCGCAGCGACCGTCGTAGTGACCCTCGCGGGTCGGAGTGAACGACCACGAGTTGTCGTGCCCGATGTACATGTCCTTCTTGTACAGGAAGTCGATGATCCAGAACGAGTGCACGACATCGCGCGACTGCAGGTCGATCGTGACCTTCTTGTCGACCGGCAGCACGAGCGTCGGAAGCGCGTCCTGGTCGATGTCGCCGTTGTCGGCAGCCTCGGCCTGCACTCCCATCGAGTAGACGGTGTCGCCGCCTTCGGTAGCGCCGTCGTACTGGAAGTCCCATGCCCACTGCTTGGCGATCGCCGTGACCTCGACCTCGACCTCGTCATCGGTCCAGGGGCGTTCGATCTCGGTCTGCTCGCGCACCGTGAAGG
>DXDC01000266.1 GCA_019115685.1 Candidatus Agrococcus pullicola | reverse complement strand
GGAATATCGCCGGAGCGGAACGCCGCAATCGCACTGCGAATGCCGCGATGGGTCCGGCGCGAAAGCGCGGCGGCAATGACCAGGATGATGAGCCCGCCGACGAAGGAGATCAACGCGGCGACGATACCGCTGTCGATACGGGAGCCCAGTTCGCCGTTGACGCGCGACTGCATAACCATGGCGGAACCGCCGCAGAACGCCCCGAGCATCGCAAGCAAGCGCTTCATGCAGCCGACCTCGCTTCACGGCATCGCAGCGAGTATCCGGGCACCTGAAGCACCCGGTAAGTCTAGTGCTCTTCCGGGCTTCCGACACGTGCTCGGATCAGCGCACACTTCTCGGTCTATGCATGGCGACACGCCCGTAGAGCGCGTTCATTCCACGTATAGACCGAGAAGTGTGCCCGGCGTGGTTGGCACTTCGAGAACCGCGCACCATCCACCTCGGCTCAAGATCGTTTGGGCACGCTCAGCACAGGGCGGGTGCGAAAACCGTCTCAGAAGTTCGGGGGAAGTCTCACCGGAACCACTGCGAGCTACACCAGCATGCCGAGCGGATGCTCTATGCGCTTCGCGAAGGCGGCCAGCCACTCCGCCGCCAGCGCGCCGTCCAGTACGCGGTGGTCCGCCGAGAGCGTCACGGTCATCACGGTTGCGACCTCCAGCTCTCCCTCGTCGTCGACGACGGGGCGTTTGGATGCCGCACCGACGGCGAGGATGCCCGCCTGCGGCGGATTCAGAATGGCCGAGAACTCTTGTGTGCCGTACATGCCGAGGTTCGAGATCGAGAACGATCCGCCGACGAGCTCGTCCTGTTTGAGTTCGCCGTCGCGGGCGCGCTGCGCGTAGTCCTTCATCTGCCCGCTGATCTGCGTCAGCGACAGGTGTTCGACGCCACGCATGACGGGTGTCAGCAGTCCGCCCGGAACAGAGACAGCGACGGAGATATCGACGCCAGAGAATCGGCGAGTCGCTTCGTCCGTCCAGATCGCGTTGGCCTCGGGAACATCCTGCAGCGCCTTCGCGACCGCTTTGATGACGAAGTCGTTGACCGAGATCTTCACGTCACCGGATTCATTGATCTGCTTGCGCAACGACAGCAACTCGTCTACTCGCACGTCGGCGGTGAGATAGAAGTGCGGCACCGTGCTCTTGCTCTCGGTGAGCCTCCTCGCGATCGCTCTGCGCATCCCGGTGTGCGGTACGTCCTCGAATTCGGCATCCGGCGTGGCTGGAATCGCGCTCGGCTTCGCGGGCTCGGCTGTTGACGGCTCCACCTCCGCGGGCGACGATTCGAGATACGCTTCGACATCGCGTCGCACGACACGGCCGCCGGGGCCGGTTCCTTCCAGCTGATCGAGCGGGATGCCGTGCTCCTTCGCGAGACGGCGTGCAAGCGGGCTCGCGAATCTGCGAACGTGGTCACCGGTGTCGCTCGAAGTCTCCGTGCTCGAGGCACCTCTGTCGGAGCTTCCTGCTCCGGCCGCACGCGAATCGGCCTCACTCGAGCCGGCGTCGGCGTCCGCTTCGACGGCATCCTCTGAGTCGTCAGGGCCCGCGTCACCGCCGGCACCGTTCCCGGCGTGCTCCGCGAGCGCAGTCTCCGGGTCCTCACCGGCTGCTGCGATCACGGCGATCACGGTGCCGACGTCGACGGTCGCGCCGGCATCCACAACCGCACCTGCGAAGACACCCCCGACGTCCGCCGCGAAGTCGCCGGTCGCCTTCTCGGTTTCTATCTCGACGATGGGTTGTCCCTCGGAGATCTCGTCACCGGCAGTCACGAGCCAGGACTGCACGGTCGCGGTTTCTTCTCCCGCCGCGAGTTGCGGCATTTTCACGACGGTTGCCATCAGCGGCCTCCCCAGTTCTTCCGTACTCGCTCCAGGCCCTCGGCGACCTCCTCGGTCTTCGCGATGGCCGCTCGCTCCAGCACCTTAGAAATCGACGGTGACGCGACACCTCCGGTAACGCGCTGAATCGGCTGGTCGAGCCAGTCGAAGTAGCGGCGCTGAATCTCATCCGCGAGCCAGGCCCCGTACCCGGTGTCTCGGGCGCCCTGTTCGACGATGAGCACGTTGTTCGTCTTCTCGATGCTCTCACCGATGGTGTCCCAGTCGATGGATGCACGATCCAGCCAGCGCAGGTCGACCAGTTCAGCGTCGACACCGGTTTCTTCGATCGCTTCGAGCGCGTGGTGCACCATCGAGAGATACGTAAGCACCGTGACTTCGCTGCCCTCGCGCTTCACTGCGGCCGACCGGGGCGGGATGATGTAGTCGAGATCCCCCTCCGGGATCGAGTCCTGCTTGCCGTAGAGGTCGACGTGCTCGATGACGAGCACCGGGTCCTCCAGTGCCAGCGCGGCGTTCATCAGCCCGACGTAGTCCGCGGCACTGGATGCGGCGACGATCCGCCACCCGGGTTGCGTCGCGAAGATCCCCGCTGGATCCATGAGATGCTGCGAGCCGTAGCCGATGCCCATCGCGACCTTCGTGCGGAGCACAAGGGGCACCGTGTTGTTGTCGCCGAACATATGACGGACCTTGCCGGCCTGGTTGAACACCTGGTCTGCCGCGACCCACATGAAGTCGGGATACATGAACTCGACCACGGGTCGATAGCGGCCGTCGAGGGCGAGGCCGGTGCCGATGCCGAAGAACGCGTTTTCGCTGATGGGTGTGCCGATGACCCGATCTGCACCGTGGTTCTCGAGCAGCCCCTTCGTTGCGCCGTTCGTGCCGCCGCCGAGGCGGTGCACGTCTTCGCCCATGACCAGGATGCGGTCGTCCTCGCCCATGCGGCGATCCATGACCTGGGCCACAGCGTCGACGAACTTCACGTCGCGCCACGTGCCATCGATGTCGCTGGGCTCTGCGGATTCGAGCCCTGCCAGTTCGATCTCGTCGCTGCGGATCCCGTTGTCCACGGTCTTCGGGTCCGGCCACAGCGCCGGGATGATGCGCTGCTTTCCCTCGCGTTCGGGGTCGCTCTCGAGGAGTTCCTCCGAAATCGACTGCATCGCATCTTTCGCCTGCTCGCGAACGGCCTTCACTCCCGCCTCGTCGACGAGATCGAGCGCAAGCATCTCGCTGGCCATGCGGTCGAGCGGGTCGCGCAGCTTCCACTCGGCCTCTTCGTCCTTTGTTCTATACCCGAAGGCGCTGCCGGGGAACGGGCCGTTCTGGTGGAAGAAGCGGTAGACCTCGGCCTCGACGACCGCGGGGCCCTCGCCGGCGCGCATCCGCTCACCCGCCTCCTGCATGGCGAGGTGGACGGCGAGCGGATTCATGCCGTCGACGCGCCAGGACGGGATGCCGAAGCCCTGACCGCGCACGGAGAACCGCGGGTCGGCGGCGATCTCCTCGGCGTTGGTCGACACCGCATACATGTTGTTCTCGATGAAGAACGTGAACGGCAGCTTCCAGGCGGCGGCGAGGTTCATCGTCTCGAGCACGGAGCCGATCTGCGCCGAACCGTCGCCGAAGTAGTTGACCGTGATGTTGTCGGTGCCCGCGCGCCGCTGAGCCATGGCGTTACCGGCGGCCATAGCCACACCGCCACCGACGATCGCGTTCGTTCCCAGCGCCCCCGCTTCCAGCCACTGCAGGTGCATCGATCCGCCGCGGCCTCCCGAGAAACCCTCCGCGAGGCCGAGAATCTCTGCCATCGTGCGCTTCAGGACAGCGCGCAGCTCCTGATCGACAAGGTTGTCGAGGCTCAGCGCTCCGCCGGAGACGTGCCCTATCGCCTTCGCGAGGAATTGGTGGTGGCCGCGGTGCGAGCCGCTGACGCCGTCCTCGCTTCGCAGGCCGACGATGGATCCGACCGCGCCGCCCTCCTGGCCGATGCTCGAATGCACTGGGCCGTGGACGAGGCCCTGACTCGCGAGTGTCAGGAGTCGCTCCTCGAACGCCCTGATCAGGTGCAATTGGCCCAGCATGGTGCGCAGCAGGGCAGGGTCCGCGTGCTTCCAGTCATCGGGAGTCGTGTCGATCTGCATCCAGTCGACACCCGTTTCCAGTCTGCGGTGTTCGGGCATCCTTGCCTCTCCTTATTTACGCGAGCGTTCGGGCGAGTTGCCGATCAGCCTATCGTACGATTGGATCCAATACTAGTGCAAACGATACGCATTCTGTGCAACAATTCATGTAACGAATGAGCACGAGAACGCTGCAAACAAGGAGGTTGCGTCATGCTCCCAGGGCTCCGCGGATCCGATCACATCGGCATCACCGTACCAAGTTTCGATGAGGCAGAGGACTTCTTGGTCAGGGTACTCGGCGCCGAGCGAGTGTATACGCTGGCCGGTAAGCAGTCGGACGATAATTGGATGCAACAGCAGCTTGATGTGCATCCTCGTACGAAGCTCACCGAGATCCGTTTCTATCGGCTAGCGAACGGCACGAACTTCGAGGTGTTCACCTATGACGCGGCGGACGGACAGGGAGGAATGCCCCGTAACAGCGACATCGGCGGCCACCACGTGGGGCTCTACGTGGACGACCTGGATGCCGCGCTCGAGCACCTCCGCCGAGAGGGGGTCGAGATCCTGGGTGAGCCGGTCGCCTCGGCCGGAGCCTCGGAAGGACAGCGATGGGTCTACTTCAAGGCTCCGTGGGGCATGTATTTCGAGCTGGTCAGCTTTCCCGACGGCAAGGCGTACGAAGCTGATGCGCCCGTGAAGCTCTGGCATCCGGCGCATCCGGCAGAATAGCCGTGTGGCAGCAACAGATCTTTTGAGCCAGGGCCCGACCGATCACGGCCGATCGGGTGCCCGTGTCGCGGACGGAATTCGGGATGCGATCCTGGGCGGCGAGCTCTCCCCCGGTGAACGCCTTCGGCAGGAGAAGCTCGCCGAACGGTTCGGCGCCAGCCGCGTGCCGGTGCGCGAGGCGCTGCGCACACTTGCCGCTGAGGGGCTGGTCACGCTCGTGGCCAATGCCGGCGCCTGGGTCTCGAAGCTGAGCGCCGCTGAAGTGACGGAACTGTACGAAATTCGCGAACGCATCGACCCGCTCCTGCTGCGCTACAACATCCCGCACTTGAGCGACGAGACCGTCGATGAGCTCGAGCGCCTCGCCGACGAGATGGAGGCGGCGCCGGATGCCGCCACGTTCATCGAGCTCGACCGTCGTTTCCATCTACTCTCGTACTCGGCTGCCGACACGCTCACGCTGCAGCAGACCGCGACCCATCTCTGGAACCGAACGCAGCACTACAGGCGCGAGTTCGTCATGGCAGCGCGCATCCAGGACGACCACCGCGCCGATATGGACCATCGCCTCATGATCGCAGCGATCCGGAACAGGGATGCCGAGGAGGCGACGCGCGTGCTCGCCATGCACATCCGTCGCACGCGTCGCGAGCTCGAGCGGATGCCCGAGATCTTCGAGTAGCGCCGGGCTGCGACAGCGACAGATGCGTCGTCGCCCCGAGATGAGTTGCTCCGCGATGAGCTTGACTCAGTGCAGGGTCCACGTCGGTTTGATTGGCAAATTCCGACGCAAACCCTGCACTGAACGCGCGAGTCTATGGCTCAGAGCATCACGAAACCATAGACCAGCATGGATGCCGAGAAGATGATGCCTGTGTAGAACAACATCATGATGGTGTAACCGAGCACATCGGTGAGCTTGAGCTTCGAGAGCGCGAGCACCGGCAGTAAGAAGAACGGCTGCAGCATGTTCGTCCACTGATCGCCCACGGAGACCGCCATCGCCGTCGCCGCCTCGCTCGCACCGATCTCCTGCGCGGCCTCGATAACCACTGGCCCCTGGACTGCGAACTGCCCACCGCCGGAGGGAATCAGGATGTTGATAAGCCCAGCTGAGATGAATGCCCACAGTGGCAGCGTGGCCGGAGTGGAGATTTCGGTGAATGCCCCGGAAAACGTTACGACGAGACCCGATCCGACGAGGATGGCCATGATGCCCGCGTAAAACGGGTACTGCACGATCACACCGCCGACGGTCTTGACACCTTCAGCCACGGCCGTGATGAATCGAGAAGGACGCGCGAACAGCAGGAACGCGAGCATCAGGAACAGGAAATTCACCGAGTCGAGGTCGATGGATCCACCGTCGATGAGGTAGATCACCGAGTACGACAGGCCGAGTAACCCGGCAGCGATACCGAGCACGGGCGAGTCATTGAGGCGCTGTCCGAACGACCGCTCGCCCGCCTCGATTTTCTCGTTCTTCTTGATCTGAAGCACGGCTGGGTCGAGCGCGATGATCTTCTTCGGATCTTTGGGATGCAGCAACGCCAAGAAGAACGGCATCGTGACGATCGTAACGGCAGTGGTGACGAGAATGACGGGGTGGAAGACCGTCTGCTCGAGTCCGATGACCCCGATCTGGTCTTCGAGGAAGTGCCCCTCGGTTGCCACCAGCAGCGGAATCGTCGCCGAAATGCCCATCCCGTAGACGACGAAGCCGGAGTAGGCGGCCGCAATCGCCAATGGATAGTGCAGCGTCTTGACGTTAGCAGCGATCTTCTGCGCGATGATCGTGCCGATGATGAGGCCGAAGCCCCACTGCAGCCAGCTCGCGATACCGGTCAGGACGACGGCGAGGACGATTGCGCTCGTGTTGCCCTTCGGCAGCTTCGCCAACCGTGTCAGCATGACGTCGACGATCGGCGTCTTCGCGAGCAGGAAGCCGGTCAGGATGATGAGGACGACCTGCATGCCGAATGCGAGCAGATCCCAGAACCCACCACCCCAGTACTCGATGACATCAAGCGGGTTCGATCGCCCTACTGTCACCGCAAGGAGCACGCTGAACAGCGTCAGAATGATCGCGATGACGAGCGGGTCTGGCAAGTATTTCCGAACGACGTTGCTGAAGAACTCCGCGATCCTCAGCATGCCGCCAGACTTTTCTTCCTTGGGAAGAGTCTCGGTGCTACGTGGTTGGGACACCCCACAACCTCCTTGTAGTGGATCCAATTAGGCGACGTTTCGTCGCAATCCTCGCGAAAACCGTAGCACATTCGTGCAGATTGAACACAATACTGGGAGCTTTTCGTGGTGAGGCACATCTGGGACGCTCTGGGCGTTGCCAGGACTGATCCGCGATCACGCCGGTGGGCTCATGACTCGCAGCGCTGGGGACGCCCGCGCTAGTCAGCGCTAGCGCGCATCCGCACGGAAAGCACCAGCAGGATGCCCGCGGCCAGCATCAAGAACCCGAGCGAGACGAGTGGCAACGAGTGCACGCCGAGACCGACCATCGCGAGGCCCCCAGTCGCGGTGCCGGCGAAGTTGCCGAGATTCACGACGGCGGGCGCCAGTGACGCTCCCAGTCGACGCCGGCGCGTCATGAACCGCAGGAACAGCACCTGCGCGCACGGCGTCATCCCGCCCAGTGCAGTGCCGACGAGACTCGCGCCCAGCGCAGCCGTTACACCGTAGTCGTTTGAGGCGAGCAGGGTCGCAAATCCTGAACCACCCGCCGCGATCCAGATCCAGAGCCCTCGAACTGGCGCGCGGTCGGCCTGCCATCCGCCGACGTAGTTGCCGAGGTTCATGCCTGCGCCGAACGCCAGCATCACGAGCGCCATGGGCAGAGTGAACTGCCCGCCCTGCAGCTCCCGCGCAATGGGCGCGATGAACGTGACGGCGGCGAAGATGGCTGCGCTCATCAGTGCGAGCATGACGGCCAGCAACGCGACGCCGTTGGCCTTTCGTCGAGACTCTTTCGGGCTGCTCGCCCCGAGTGCCGCGGTGTCAGCATCGAGCGGTGTAACGAAGAAGAATACGAGCACGGCCGGCAGGAAGAGCAACGCTGCTACCCCGAGGCCGAGGCGCCATGACACTGCAGCCCCGACCGCCGTCAGAATCGGCACCACCACGAGATTTGCCGCGGCCATGCCGCCGATGACGATGGCTGCTCCCCTGCCGTCACGCCCGCTACCGAGCATCCTCGCCACGACGATCGATGCCGTGCCCAGGTACGTAGCGTGCACGATCGCCGACAGAAAACGTACGGGCACCGCGAGCGCCAACGAGGGGCTCAACGCAACGGCCATGGTGAGCAGCAGCAGAACAGCGGCACATCCCTGGAGCACGCGCGTATCGCTCATTCTGCGCACGAGCATCGGGAGCACTATCAGCCCAAAAACAACGCCTAACGAGTACCCGGACGCCAGGAAGCTCGTGGCGAACTCCACGAGCGCGATGTCGCCAGAACCCGCGGTGCCGGCGAGGTCGTCGGTGATCTCGGGCAGCAGCGCCATGACGAGGTACTGGCTCGCGCCGAGCCCGAAGGAACCGCTGACGAGCGAGACGATCGCAAGGCGTTTCAGGGCTGGGCGCACTCGCCCATGGTACGGCGAATCATGCAGTCGATCCGGCTGCGCCCGGCGACGGTTTGATCTCCCGCTCGCGGCCCTGCCACCCGCTAGGGCGCGACTGTCTCGAATTCACCCTTCACCGAGGCACGCACCGTGATCTCAGCGACCGTCACCTGCGCTTCGGCGGACCCTGCAGCGCCGGCACGCGGATGGGCACCGCCGAACCCGGCTTGGGCATCCGAAATGCTCACGACACGCTCGACGCGTTCACCGAGTGCTTCCGCGTAGTCGTCGGCGACCTGCCGCGCTTCTCCAACAGCGGCCGTGCGTGCACGGCGCTCGCACTGCCGCTTGAAATCCTCGGTCAACGACCAGTCGACTCTGGTTTCGGCGCCGGCAGCGGCTAACTCCGCCACGATCTCGCCGACGATCGAGAGGTTCGAGAGTTTCACGCGCACAACGCTTGAGGTGATGTGCTCGATGATCACCTTCGACTTCGATCCTTCTGCAAAGCTTTTGCGCGCCCAGGTGCTCAGCGGGTCCGCGGCGTGCCAGGTGGCGTCTCCGCCTGCGCGAAGCTCCTGTGCCCTGCCCGCGACGCGGTTGTGAAGCGCGGTTGCCTTCGCAATGCTCTCGGCACGATCGGCGGAGGAGATGGAGATGCGGGCGGTGACGGTGGCTCGCTCAGCGCGGTAATGCGACTCGCTCGTACCGACTGCGTGGATGAGGGTCATGCGTCAATAGTAAGACGCACGTTGCGGAGCGCTCAAGTAATGCAAGGGGCTTTCGATCGGGGCGTTCATCGCGATATCTGCAACGGCGCGATCGTCGGCGCAGGGTCGGTCGCCAATCGCGCCATCCGGACGGTGTCGAATCTCACTCCGTCGTACTCGAGCTCTTCGCGGTTGACTCCTTCGTGCACGTATCCGGCTCGCTCTGCGGTTTTGATCGATGCTGGGTTATTGATGCGTGCGCCGAGTTCCAGGCGGTGGAATCCGTCCGCGAACAAGGCATCCGAGGCGGTTGAGAGTGCTCGGGCCGCGATCCCACGGCCGCGCGCTTCGGGCTCGAGCCAGTACGACATCCATGCGCTCTTGTGCTGCGCGCTGCGGCTTGCGGCGGCCACGATGCCGATGAGGGTGCCGGATGCGTCGATCGCCCATCCGAGTCCCGCCATCGTTTCGAGGTACTTGCGTGCGGTTTCCGCTGAATCGATGACTGAGGCTTGGCGCAACAGGTCGTTGTCGGCTGCTTCGAATGCCGTGAGAACGGCGGCAGCGTCGCGGTCCGGTTCGATGTTGCGCAGTGTAGGCATGTTTTCACCCTAAGATAGAGTGGCTGCGCTGATGCACGCCCGCATAGCTCCAACGGTAGAGCAGCGATCTTGTAAGTCGATGGTTGGGGGTTCGAATCCCTCTGCGGGCACCAATGGTTTGGGGGGCCAGCGCCGAAAGGTGCTGGCCCCCCAAACCATTTTCTGTTCTCTGCGGGATT
>DXDC01000265.1 GCA_019115685.1 Candidatus Agrococcus pullicola | reverse complement strand
CACCGCTTCCGGATCCGCCCAAGCAAGTTGATCGTCGCGCGCTGCTCCCCAAGCGATACTGAACCGCCTGCAAAGTCTCGTAGTGACTGACCTCAGGTCAGTCACTACGAGACTTTGCAGGGCGATTCAACGGCCCCTCGAGGACTCACCGCGTCATAATCAAACCAACTGACCCGCACGGTCTTGACAAACTACATCACGCAGCAGGACGCAACCGATCGAATTCATACCGGGCGGGGACTAGAAATAACAGCGAATCTGAGTCAGCGTTCTTGCCGTTTGTCCCACTCCTGGCTCATCTTGTCCATGAACGAGGGCTTATCACCCTGCTGCTTTGGCTTGCCGGAGTCTTTCCTGGCCGCGTCAGCAGGCTTGGACGCGCTCATCATTACCAGGATGCCCGCAACGGAGCCAGCGAAGCCGATAACCCCGATGAATATCAGCTTCATAGCCACACCGGCGATGATGATGCCGAGGCCCGCTACCGCAAGCAGGAGACCGATCGCGACTCGCGTGTAATCGACCGTGCGGGGGCCGGCCGACACGGACACCGTGTCGGCCTCTTTTTTATAGAGGTTGCGCTCCATCTCATCGAGTAGACGCTGTTCCTCTTCTGACAGTGGCATCCAACTTCCAATCATTCTTGGGGCCTGCTACTTCTATGATACCCCCGTGGCCCGAACAGTGCATGCGCCCGCGTAGACTCATAGGGTGTCCAGCACTAACCGGTTTTCCAAGCGCGTCAACCAAGCGCTCACCGAGTTCATTCAGCAGCGGCGAGTCGCGAGCACAGAGATTTCGCCGGCACTAGGCATCCTCAGCAAGGAAGCCGACGCACTCCTCGTGGGCGGCAAACGCGTGCGGGCGGGCTTCGTGTACTGGGGGTGGCAGTCGGTCGTCGCCGCTCGCGAGGAGGCCGACCACACTGCAGGAAGCGAAATCGACCCGGGATTTCCCGGAATCGTCAACGTGGCCGCGGCAATCGAATTGTTCCACGCGGCCGCCCTCGTGCACGACGACATCATCGACGGATCAGACACGAGACGTGGCCGCCCTTCCACGCACAAGGCGTTCGAGCAGCTCCACAGAGACTCCGAGTGGGTCGGCGACTCCGAGCGCTGGTCGCGGTCTGCCGCAATTCTGCTGGGAGACCTGCTCCTGAACTGGGCCGACGACCTCGTACTCACGACAACCCGGGGCCTCGAGCACGGAGAAGCCGCGCACGATGTATACAGGAGGATGCGGGAAGAAGTCACGCTCGGGCAATTCCTCGACGTCCTGGAGGAAGTCGCCTGGATCCGCCAGGATCCGGCCGAGCTGCTGCAGCATGCCCAGACCGTCGCCATTCACAAATCGGCGAAGTACTCCGTCATGGAACCCCTGCTTCTCGGTGCGACGATAGCTGGCGCGAGCCAGGAACAGCTCAGTGCGCTCTCGGGCTACGGACTCCCGATCGGCGTCGCGTTCCAGATGCGAGACGATCTACTGGGCGTCTTCGGTGACCCTTCCGTCACCGGCAAACCGGCGGGGGACGATCTGCGCGAGGGGAAACGAACCGTGCTGGTCGAGATCGCACGCAGAAAGCTGCCCGCAAACGTCAGGGTGCTACTCGACGAACTCTTGGGCGATGATTCGCTGGATGCCAGGCAGATCTCGATGCTGCAGGACGCCATCCGCTCCTCCGGGGCCGTGGAGCGCGTCGAGCACATGATCGAGCGTGCTGTCGGGCAAGCGCTCGAATCTCTGCACGAGGGCGATTTCTCCCGCTCGAGCGTGCTGGAACTCGAGCGTCTTGCCAGCAGCGTGACCGACCGCGCGAAGTAGGTCGTTAGGCGAGAGCCTGAGCGACCCTGCGAACTTCGGCCTTGCGCCCGGCGGCGAGAGCATCGATGGGAGCGACACCGAGCGACTCCTCCGTCTCCAGCAGCCAGTGCACCGCTTCGTCGTTGTCAAAGCCCGCATCCAGGAGCAGCACGAAGGTGCCGCGAATGTCATTGCGCGGTTCGTCGCCATCCAGGAACGCCTCCGGAACCGAGAACTGTCCGTTTCGGCGCACAGCAGGCAACACGTGGTCTTCAACCAGCCGGCGTAGCTTGCCACGCGGCAATCCGGTCCGTTCGCCGATGTCGTGCAGTGTCAGCCAGTTGCGGTCGCTCGTCACCATCTCATTGTGCCACGGTGTGCCCTCAGCGCAGCCCAAGCTGACGTCGCCTACACTCATGACGTGACTCAAGACATCCGTGATCCACTGATCGGTCGACTCATCGACCATCGGTACACGGTGTCGAAGCGTGTCGCGCGCGGCGGAATGGCCACCGTGTATGCGGCAACGGACGAACGTCTCGAGCGCACGATCGCGCTGAAAGTCATGCATCCGCACCTCGCGGACGACGAGGATTTCCGCAACCGCTTCATACAGGAGGCGAAGGCCGCGGCACGCCTCACGCACCCCAATCTGGTGAGTGTCTTCGACCAGGGAACCCAAGGCGACGTCGCCTACCTCGCCATGGAATACGTGCCGTCGATGACGCTGCGGGACTATCTGCTCAAGCACGGCGCGCTGACTCCGAAGCAGTCGCTGCAAGTGACGGAAGCGGTTCTGGCGGGGCTCGCAGCAGCGCACAAGGCTGATCTCGTCCACCGCGACATCAAGCCCGAGAACATCCTGCT
>DXDC01000264.1 GCA_019115685.1 Candidatus Agrococcus pullicola | reverse complement strand
CAGGCACGAGATTACGGAGGGTCGGCGACGTCGAGCTACTACGGTCGCGGCCGCGAACCTGGCATGGGGGGATTGGAGCGCTGATGGAACTGGGCTACACGCGGGTGAGTACGCGCGGGCAGAAGGCCGATTCGCAGATCGCCCGACTCGAGGCCGCCGGCTGCGAGAAGATCTTTGTGGACCTCGGTTACTCGAGCCGACTCGAAGACCGGCCCGAGTGGAACAAGTGCCGGGAGATCCAGCGGGACGGCGATCGGCTCACGATCCCTGCCCTTGATCGTGTTGCCGGCACGGACACTATCGCGCTGTCGGTGATGCGCGATCACGCCGAGCGGGGCGTGAAGTTCCGTAGTCTTGATGAGCCGTGGATGGACATCGACCCGTCGACGGCGATGGGGGAGGCCATGCTGAAGATCATGGCCACACTCGCACACCTGCGCGTTGCCTTGATTCGAGAGAACACGATGCGCGGCATCGAGTTCGCGCGGTCGCAGGGCCGCTTCGGCGGCCGCCCCACGGTGATGACACCGGAACGTATCGCCGTGGCGAAGCAGATGCGCGCCGAGGGCAAGAGCTTTGAGAGCATCGCCCGTGTGCTGGATGTGGGATCGTCGTCAGTGTCGCGGGCACTTGCTCGCGCCGAGGAGCTCGACGCGAGCTAGTAACTTCGCGCTATCGTCCCCACCCGGGGCGTGACGCCTCGTTGCCGAGCGGGTTCAGCCGCTGGTACGAGGTGCCGGTGGTTCCTGCTTCATTCTTGAGCACAGTCCCAGACGTCGGTGTCGAGGATTGTGGAAAGTCGAGGCGTTGGAAGTGGTTCGATTGCTGACGCGCTTCGCTGCTTTGCGGGGAAGGTGTGCGATCCCGGTCTGTGGATCGTTCACGGAAGTGGGCCTGCAGGATGTCCTTGGCTGTTGTTCTGCAGTCGTCGCAGGAGGCTTTCGGCATGTAGGAGGCGATCTGTCGAACCGGGACTTCGGTGTCACATAGGGTGAGCGCCATTCCCTCTTTCGGTTCGCCCTGGGCTTCGATGTGCAGCTTCATCTTTGTCTTCATGGCTCATCGTCCTCTCCCGTTTTGTTGTGGCCTGTAGATCTCGTTGCTGAGTGGGTTCTGCTGTTTGTAGGTGATGCGTTTGGCGCCTGACTCATTTGTTTTCCCGGCGCCGGGGGCAGGCTTCGGCGCTTGGGGAAAATCCAGACTCTGGAAGTGCTTCGATTGCTCGGCGGTGTTGGCGCGTTCCGGTGGCGTTGACTGTCGCTGTGGTGTCGGGTTCGAGGGATCCTGGTCGACGCGCTGCACTTCTTGCACCTTGTCGACTACCCGGGATATGGAGTCGGGTGCTTCTCCGCGGTCCCAGTTGGCGTAGCCGAATGCCTCGTTGAGGAGTGCCCTGGTTTCGGTGTCGCCGATGTTCACTTCTCCGTATTGTTGGACGGCTTGTGCGAGCTCTGTGAATTCGGCCATGCGGTCGACGGTGGTGTCTTGGAAGGCTTGGATTGACTGGGCTTCTCGTGCAATGGCTTCGTCAGCGAGCTGGGGGTTGTGGACGTATGCAGGGTCCTGTTGCAGCTCTGCTTGGTACTCGCTGGTGTCGAGATCGACGGCGGTGGAGACTCGTTCGTCGCGGTAGTCCTTGAGCAGGGTGCTGAGGGTATTCCGTTCCGTTTCTGTCAGCTTTAGCCAGTCTTTTTCTCGTTCTTCGAGGTGGGTCAGGTACTCGTTGGGGGGCATGCCGGCGACGTCATTGCTTTGCTCGTTCAGTACTTCGCGCACGCCGTCGCGGAGATGATCCAAACCGTCGTCGGCAGGTTGCAGTGAATTGAGGTGAGTGCGTAGTTCGTACGATGCGACCTGTCGCAGCCAGTCAGGGCTGTTGGCCAGTTCGCTTGCTTCTTGAATCGCTCCTTCTGCTTGTACTCGTTCGCGATCGCCGAAAGTGGCGCTGGTGGGGTCAGTCATGATCTTCTCTTTCGGTGTTGTCGGTGATGGTGTGCTTGAGTACGCTGTCTGGTTCGTATCGGATGATGGATACGTAGATGCGGTAGTGGTCGGGCCTTCGCCTCGCGTGGTGAGTTGCTTGAGTTCCTCGACGGTGATGCCGAGGGATGCGGCTGTTTCTTCGGGTGTCATGAGCGACTTGCGGTTGCTCATACTGTGACCGCTTCTTGTGCGGCGATGCGGTCGGGACGGATCCCGGACCAGTGTTCGCCAGTGGCGTCCACGGTGACGATCGGCGCTTGCTGATAGCCGAGCTGCAGGACCGTCTGCATGGCTTCTGGATCGCTGGTCACATCGACCGTTTCGAAGTCGAGGCCGGCGTCCTGTAGTGCTCTCTTGGTCGCTACACACTGCACGCAGTTTGGTGTGGTGTAGACGGTGATTGGTGCGCCCATTGTTGATCCTCCTGATCTGCTCATTGCCTTTCGGCGAAGACGAAAAAATCAGGGGAGTGGGGGAGCGGTCAACCGACCGTGGAGTCCCGGAGCGGCCGACCGGAGGGAGAGACGCGAGGACATTCCGGGCGTGTCAGATGGTTTG
>DXDC01000263.1 GCA_019115685.1 Candidatus Agrococcus pullicola | reverse complement strand
ACCGCGGCTATGCGGTCGTGCAGCAAAAGGATGGCGCCGTCATCAGAGGGTCGGAGGAGGTGAGCGACGGGGATGAGCTGCTCCTGACCGTCGCGAGCGGCACGATCGATGCCGTTGTCGGCCGTGATCGGTAGGCTTGTGCCATGACCGAACGTGAGGCCGAAGCACCCGTGTCCGAGTTGAGCTACGAGCAGGCTCGCGAAGAACTCGTCGCCGTCGTTCAGGCGCTCGAATCCGGCCAGACAACGCTCGAGGAATCGCTGCGCCTCTGGGAGCGCGGAACCGCCCTCGCCGATCGTTGCGAGGAGTGGCTGCAGGGAGCGAAGGCTCGGCTCGATGCAGTGCGGGGAGAGCAGGAAGACGACACCGAGGCTGCGAGCGAGTGAGCAAGAAGCGCCCTATCGTCGCAGAGCTCGGGCGACCTGAGACGCCGGAGGAGACTGCCGCCAGAAAGGCGGAGTCCAGTCAGCGCTATCGATCGAGCAAGACGTTCCAGAACCTCGTCGTCGCGCTTGTGGCGTCGCTTGCGCTCGTGCTCGTCATGTGGCTGGTCGTGCTGCGACCCGATCCGACGCCGGCCGACCCTATCGATGTCGAGGCGGCATCGGCCGAAGCGAATGTCGTGCTGCAGTCCGACCCCGTCGTTCCCGTCGTCCCCGAGGGATGGGAGGCGAACGCCGCCGAGGTACGGGTCGGAAACGACAACGTCGCGAAGTGGTACGTCGGATACATCACGCCGAGCAACGGATTCGTGACGCTGAATCAGGCCAGCGAAGCGAATCCGACGTGGCTTTCGAATCTGCTGCGGGATGCGACGCCGACCGGCACTGCGACGGTCGACGGCCTCGAGTGGGAGGTCTACGATCAGCGAGAGCACGAGGATGTCGGCAATCTCGAGTTCGCCATGAGCCTCGAAATCGACGACGATTGGTACGTGCTGTTCGGAACAGCAGGTGATGAAGAGTTCACCGAGTTCGCACAGGCGGTCTCGGAACAGATCCAGCAGTGACATTCCCCGTCGCACAACAGAAAGGCGCAAGGACGTGACAGAAATCGAGTACCGCATCGAGCACGACACGATGGGTGAGGTGCGGGTGCCGAAGGATGCCCTGTACGCGGCGCAGACGCAGCGTGCGGTCGAGAACTTCCCCATTTCCGGTCAGGGTCTCGAGCCAGCGCAGATCGTCGCGCTCGCTCGTATCAAGCGCGCTGCAGCAATCGCGAACCAGGAACTCGGCATCCTGGAAGCGGACATCGCGGACGCGATCGTTGCCGCAGCCGACGAGATCATCGCGGGCGACCACCATGACCAGTTCCCGGTCGACACCTACCAGACCGGTTCCGGCACGTCCTCGAACATGAACACGAACGAGGTGCTCGCGAACCTCGCCACGAAGCACCGGGGCGATACCGTGCACCCGAACGACCACGTCAACGCGTCGCAGTCGTCGAACGATGTCTTCCCGACCTCCGTCCACATCGCCGTGACCGGAGCGCTCATCGAGCAGCTCAAGCCCGCTCTCACGCACCTCGCGGAAGCGCTCGAGGAGAAGGCGGAGCTCTGGAAGGAGGCCGTCAAGCCCGGCCGCACCCACCTCATGGATGCAACGCCCGTCACGCTCGGCCAGGAGTTCGGCGGTTATGCAGCGCAGATCCGATTCGGTATCGAGCGCGTCGAAGCCGCACTCCCCCGCGTTGCCGAGGTCCCGCAGGGCGGCACGGCCGTGGGCACCGGCATCAACACCCCGCTGGGATTTCCCGAGCGTGTCATCGCCGAGATCGCGTCCTCGAGCGGCCTCCCGATCACCGAGGCGCGCAACCACTTCGAAGCGCAGGCGAACCGCGACGGCCTCGTCGAGGCTTCCGGTGCGCTCCGCACGATCGCGGTATCGCTGACGAAGATCAACAACGACCTGCGATGGATGGGCTCCGGCCCGAATACGGGCCTCGGCGAGCTGCAGATCCCCGACCTGCAGCCAGGTTCGTCGATCATGCCCGGCAAGGTGAACCCCGTCGTTCCCGAGGCCGTGCTGATGGTGTGCTCGCGCGTCATCGGCAACGATGCTGCGATCGCGTGGGCTGGAGCATCCGGCTCCTTCGAGCTGAATGTGCAGATCCCCGTCATGGGAACCGCGCTGCTCGAGTCGATCAGGCTGCTGTCGAACGCGTCCGTCGTGCTGGCTGACAAGACCGTCGCGGGACTGGAGGCCAACACCGAACGCGCCGCGACGCTCGCCGGCATGAGTCCTTCGACCGTGACGCCGCTGAACCGCCTCATCGGTTACGAAGCTGCTGCGAAGATCGCGAAGCACTCGGTCGCGGAGGGCATCACGGTGCGCGAAGCAGTCGTCGACCTCGGTTACGTCGAGCGCGGCGAGGTGACCGAGGCGGATCTCGACAAGGCACTGGATCTGTTGTCGATGACGCACCCCGGCGTCGCGAAGTAGCAGAAGCAGCGCCGAAGGGGCGGGTCGGTTCCACTGCAGTGGATCGGCCCGCCCCTTGTCAGTGCGCCGTCTCCAGTGCGCCGTCGTCGATATGCCGAAGTGCTTGGTTGTTGCCGAAACGTGCCGAATTGCTTGAAAAATGCCGGCGTGTCGCAAGAAACCCAGCATCCCGGCACACTCCGGGATGCCGCTAACGGATGTGCCTCTCGAGCACCTCGAGGAACCGCTCCGGTTGTTCCAGATGCGGTGAGTGCCCCGCGTCCTCGAACACGACCTCCTCGTAGGGGCCGTAGCGCTCGAGCACCCTTCGCGTCTGCGCGAGCATCGGCGTCGGGGGTGCGACCTCGTCGCCCGGCCAATCGGGCACGACACCAAGTTTGCCGAGCGTGTTGAAGTCGAAGAGCGACTCGTCGCCGACGATCACGTCGTGTGCGCCTCGCAGCCACAGGATGGGCGGCTTCGGCTCGACAGCTTCTATCGCCGACCAGTCGAGGTGCTTCCCCGACATCGCGTTCAGCACACCGCTGTCTCCCGCTGCGAATCCCGGCCAGTGTTCGCTCGTGACTCCGTTTCCGGGATAGTTGTCTTCTCCGGTCTTCGTCGAGAGCATCGCTGCGACCCAGACGTCCTCGTGATCGTCGGCGAACCCGGGCGCGACGTAACTGCTGCGGAAGACCGATCGCGGGGCGGACTGCGACCCTTCGCCGGTCTCGCCCGAGGCGAGGAGCCCGACGAATTCCTGGTTGACGCCGAGACCTCCTGTGCCGGCGCCGTCCTCGGTCATAGGCTTACCGTCGACGCGGGTGCCGAATCCGAACGGCGGCACTGTAGCGATCAGGGTCAGGCTCGTGATCAGTTCGGGTCGATCGATGAGCAGTTGCGCGACGACGCCGCCTCCCATCGACCATCCGACCAGGTGCGCGTGTTCGACACCGAGGGCGTCGAGAACGGCAGCGACGTCGTCGGAGAAGTCTCGCAGCCCTCTTGTCGCATCCACTGCGAGGGCATCGCTTTCGCCGAACCCGCGCAGGTCGATCGCGAAGCTCTCCCGGTCGAGTCCGAGCATGGCCGGCTGAAAGAACAACGACGACGACACGTTGCCGTGGATGAACACGACGGGGACACCGTCGCCGGTGCGGTGCAGCACGTTCGCGGTGATGCGGCGGGTTGCTACCTTTCGCTGCTCGATGCCTTCGAACGTGTTCGTCATGACTCCTCCTTGAGCTTGTCCACGACTGTCATAACCGCTTCACTGAGCAGAACGGTGTAGTGATTGGTGTCCGGTATGTGCCGCACAGCCATCGTCGGCAGTCGTTTGCTCCACTGCGCGAGCCAGCTCGGTGGATACAGCCCCGGTTCCTCGTCGAAGAGACCGCGCGGGCTCGTGAAGAGCGTATACGGCATCCGAAGCGATTCCAGCGCCTCCGTGTGGCCTCCGCTGCCGTCCAGTTCACCCAGGTTCGTTGCGACCGCTTCTGGGTTCGCCGTCGGCTGGAATCCGCCGTCGACGGGAAACAGGTCGTATCGGATGTATCGCTCGATCTGATCGTTCCAGTACGGCCCGAAAGCGGGGTGCTGTCCCCAGAACTCGCGGTAGGCGTCCGGCGTGGGGAATCGCATCGTCAGGCGCTCGATTGCGGGCCCGAGCACGTCCTGGGGACGGTTGTCGTCGTCCGTAGGGAGCGGGATGCCGCCGTCGATGAGCGTGAGTTCACCTACGAGCTCGGGCCGCTCGGCGGCAAGGCGCACGCCGACGAACGCTCCCATCGAGTGCCCGACGACACGCACTCCACGCCAGCCGAAGTATTCG
>DXDC01000262.1 GCA_019115685.1 Candidatus Agrococcus pullicola | reverse complement strand
CCACCCCGACACCAGGCACCTCACCGACGCTGCCGCACGCGCCAACGCGTTCCTCGACGGACACGAGAACCCGAACCGCGACAGCCCCGCTACGTCCAGTCGAACGACGGCACCTGAGCGATGACAAGGCTGCCGATCGCGGCCCAGATGGGCTCCAGGTCCCGGCCAGGTCCCGGCTCTTCGCAATGGCCGCAATCGAGGCGTCGCGGCAGGCATCAGCACCCGTTATCGGTTGCTTTCATAAACCCCCCGAAAAGGACAACAGAAACGACGAAGCCCAGGTGGGAAACCTCCTCTCACCTGGGCTTTGCTGTCGGGCTGACAGGATTTGAACCTGCGACCCCTTGACCCCCAGTCAAGTGCGCTACCAAGCTGCGCCACATCCCGTTGTTCTATTTTCGAGCCGTACCGAGTCGTTACCGCACCTGACCCCCAGTCAAGCGCGGCATCCGCCTACTCTCGAACATCAACATGATGCTGGCCGCTGGCATTGCGCTGTTCATCTTCATCGCGGGGCCGACGGTTTTCCTGATCAACTTCATGCCCGCGTCTGTCATCGCTTTCTTCAAGGAACTGCCGGTGATGCTCGAACGGTCCGCGATCCAGGGCGAGGCGTCAGCCGATTTCCTGCAGTGGTGGACGGTCTTCTACTGGGCCTGGTGGATCGCCATCATTCCGTTCGTGGGCATGTTCATCGCGAAGGTTTCGCGCGGCAGGACGCTCCGCGAGTTCTTCGTGGCCGTGATCGCCGCCCCGACCGTCGTGACATTCGTTTGGTTCACGATCCTCGGCGGCACGTCGATGTACCAGGAGTCTCAGGGCCACGAACTGTACGCCTCCGAGGAGTACCAGGACATCCTGTTCAACATGCTCGAAACGCTCCCATTCGGCGGCATCATGAGCATCGTCGCCATCGGATCGATCGTGATCTTCTTCATTACAAGCGGCGATTCCGCCACCCTGGTCATGGGCAGCATCGCGCAGGGTGGTCGCACCGTCCCGTCCAGGTGGGTGTCGGTCGTGCTCGGCCTCGCAGTCTCCGGCTTCGCGCTGGCAATGCTGCTCGCAGGCGGTGAGACGATGCTCAGCACAGTGCAGGCATTCATCACGTCCGCGGGGCTGCCGTTCACCGCCATCGTGCTCGTGCTCATGGTTGCGTGGGCGAAAGACCTGAACGCCGATCCCTATCTCTGACGCCACAAGTACGCGGAAGTGGCGATCGCCGAAGGCGTCAAACGCGGGATCGAGGAGCACGGTGACGACTTCACGTTCGCGAGTGAAGAGGTCGAGGACCCCGAGCAGGGCGCCGGCGCGTGGTTCGACTCGGAGGACCCGGCGCATGTCGAGTGGTACGAAGAAGCCACCACCGGAGCGCAGACGACAATCGATCCGGAGCGGCAAGGAGCCGCGCCCGCTGCGGAAACCTCCGAAGACCGCTGAGTCGGGGCTGTCAGCTCAGCACACTGACGGCTACTCGACGCGCGATCGCCTCCAGCAGGAGTGCGATCTGCGCGTTCACGGCCAGCGCCACCAGCAGGATCCCCGCACGCGCGACGAGCTGCCGACCGCGACCGAGCGCCATCGCACCGGCGAACAGCAGAGGCGGAACGATCATCCCGATGACGAGCACCGCCCAGGGAGTCGAGTCGGCAGCGCCAATCGCGTCGTAGAGATCAGGGAGCGACTGGAAGTTGCCCCATGCCATGAACAAGGAGTACGCGAAGAACACGGCGAAGAGCAGCGTGACGATGAACACGTCGCCGCTACGCGGTTGCGTTGTCTCTTCACTCATACAAGTCCTTCCACGAACAGCGGCCACGGAAACGTAACGACGGCTGCGCCTGCGAACCAGAGCAACCGAGCCCGCCGGTCGGCAAGCTGTATCACGGTGAACATCGCCAGCGGTGCCGCGACGATGGCCAGGAACTCGCCGAATTCGTACATGGCTGTCATGAGCACGTTCGGCAGCACAACTGGGTTCTGCGCTACGATCACGCCCCAGCCGGCAGCCCAGGCGATCGATACGAGCGCGAAGAGGCCCGCGACGATGCGTTCGGCACCGGTCATCTCTTTTACGGAGTCGAAGATGCCGCGCTTCGGCTGCTGATCGACTTCTTCCTCGGGTTCGTCACCACGAACCACATCGTCGTCGCCGTCCCAGCTGAGCGCTTCGTCGTCGAGCTCATCGAGCTCGGGCTCGTCTTCCCTATCGTTCATCACCCTCAAGGGTAGCGTTCACAGGAGGTCGTCCCTCCATGTGATGCCGCGACCGTGCGGGTGCGTCACGGCGAGCGGCACGCCATTGCGGCGAAGCACGAAGTCGCTCGGGGACGCCCACGCGGCTTCATCACCCGGCACGACGGTGCTGCCCTCGTTCGATATCCACGTGACGTCGAGCTCCGACATCAGGCCGGCGAACGCTGCTCGATCGGACCCGCCCAGGTACGCGAGCACGGCGCTGTGCCACACAATGACCCGATCCGCGTGGCGTGCAGCCTCCTCGACAACGGCCAAGGACTCGGATCTCAGATCGCCCGCAACCAGGTTCGCGGGTTCGCGCCTGGCAATCGCGAGACCGGTTCGCACTCGGTCCACGCGCTCTCCGTCGACACGTCCGTGACCGTCCGGCCAGATCAGAGCTTCCAGCCAGTCCTTCGTCTCGGCATCATCCGGAGATAATGGCTGGAGGTCGACGCCTCCGCGCCATGTGATTGCAGGGAGCTCGCGTGGAACCGGAACGGATGCCGAGGCCTTCGTCTCCAGCAGGGGACGATCCGGCGCGCCCAGGTATCGTCCCGGGCCGAACCGGTACCGCCAGCGATCGGGGTACAGGCACAGGCCGGCGCTGGCTCCCACTTCGACGAGCGCCACAGTCCCCCTGATATCGCCTACGGCTGGGAGCAGCGTCGCCATCCTCAACGGTTCGTTCGTCTGCGTCCCGCGGCTGAGCGCGCTGGCACGAATGGCTAACCACTTCGTTTCGAACTCATCCCGCACGACAGACCACGACTCAAGCGGAACCCCCGCCATTCTGGCGGATGCGAACACGAGATTGGGCTGCCGTTTTCCGCCTTCCAGCTCCGCAACGCGAGTGAGCAGCGGCTCATCGTCTGCGATGCCTCTCGCCCACTCCGCGTACAGCGGTGAAACGGGGTCTGCTTCGACCTCGGCCCAACGTCGGTACCGCCGCTGAAGATCCGCGTACGTTTCTGCCGTGATCGGTTCCATTCCTGCACCCTACGTGCTGGATGCAGGTGCGCCCAACACAGCGACGATGCGGGAGCTTCCGAACCGGCAGTGCTCAGCGGCGGAGCTTCGCTGCTGCTTTGGCCGCTTCCTTCGCGGTATCGCGGGTCTTTCTGACAGAAGCTTCTCGCTTCTCCAGCTCGCGGACCCGCTTCTGCGTGGCCTTGCGCAATTCCGTCACGCTCTCCAGCTCGTGCTCCGCTGCCTCCAACGCCTGCTCCGGGGTCTGCTCTACACCGCCATCGGCTTGGACCTCGTCCTCGACACCTTCCGGATAGACGGCGGCGACCCCCTCGAACCAGACACGAAGACTCATCGCAAGATCTTGCGCGGCCACCGAGCCGGGGTCGGATGCCTCCGCAGGGGCGACGAGATACGATCCCGACTCCACCAGCGGGGCAAGGTCGGGATACCGCCCGGTCAGCACGGCGTCGCGAACCAGCGCCTTCGTCGCTTCGGTTGCAACGGCGTCCGGTCTGCTGATCTCCCGCATCAGCGCAGCGTGCCCGCGCACCAACGTGGACAGGAACATGAGCAGAAAAAGCTTGTCGTCGTGCTGCGCGGGCAGCGTTCGCATCGCACGCAGTGCGCTGTCAACGACCCTGGTTTGCTCCGGCATGAACAGCGACTCCGTCGAGAGCGGAATGTCGAGCAACCAGGGGTGCGTCGTATACATTTCGAGCATCCACATCGCCCACTGCTCTAGCCCGAGACGCCAGTCGCCGTCGTCGATGGCCATCGTTCCTCGCACGGCAGCGTCAGCCATGAGCCGATAGAGATCATCCTTGTTGGCGACGTACCGGTACATCGCCATGGTCGTATAGCCGAAGGTCTGGGCGACGCGCTGCATTGTGACTGCCTGCAGGCCCTCGGCATCGGCGATCTCGATTGCCGCCTCGACGATGCGCTCGAGACTGAGCTCCCGCTTCGGTCCGCGCTGCGGAGCAGCCTCCGCCCCCCACGCGAGCGCAATGACTCGCGAAACGTCGTCCGACATACCGCTCCTCTCCTGCTTCAACGGTATATCAAACATACTGTGTTGCGCGCACACTGTATGTCATGCATACTGTCTGTCATGCACACTGTCTGCCTTATACACAGAATATGGAGGTGGTCGCCGTGACACCGGTGATCGAGGTTCGAGCGCTGCAGAAGTCCTTTCGGCACCAGCGCGTACTGAACAACCTGAACATGACGATCGACGGCGGGGTCGTCGCGCTGCTGGGGCCCAACGGCGCCGGCAAGAC
>DXDC01000261.1 GCA_019115685.1 Candidatus Agrococcus pullicola | reverse complement strand
AGCGGCTGGTCGCACAAGGTACCGTGGCAGAACGCGATGATCATGCTTTCCTGCAGCAGCACATCCGCCCCCGCTCTGCCGGACGCCATCGAAAAGGGTGTTCTGTCACGTCACCCCGTGCCTCTGCACTCCGTACCCCGCATCGCCCGAGCCATGCTTCGTCTAACCGGCCTGCTGCGACCGACAGATCAGGAGGTGTTCCTCGACGAACTGCTGATGCGTGAGTTGCACGCCGGCACGATCGCCCGAATGGGAGGCGCAGAGTTGCTGATCGGCGACGACTTCCGGGAAACGCGCCAGGTTGAGCGCGACCGTTTACTGCAGACGTTCAAGGCGTACTATTCCTGCGGATCCGTGGGCGGAACCGCCGCCGAGCAGTTCTGCCATAGGAACACGGTGGTGACCAGGCTCAGGAGGATTCGCGAGCTCACGGGGTTCGACCCGTATGTGCCCCGCGACGCCGCGGTGCTCGCCTTGGCGTGGGGCGTTGAGTGAGTATCGCTGGCGGTAGTTCGAGGGTGGCGTGGACCGCGCTCCCCAGGCCATACCCGTCCACAGGACGCATTTTGCTTCGCCCTCGTTGCCGAGCCGCCCCTGCACAATGCAGGCGTGGATTCGATCATCAAGGACATGCGTACCTTCGGCGGCGCGACGACACGGAAGTCGCTCCAGCAACTGGGGCACAGTAAGAGAGCGCTGAAAGCCGCTGTCGATGGCGGGCTGCTCATCCGTGTCACCCGCAGTTGGGTTGCGCTCCCGGACACCTCGCCCCGAGTCATCGCCGCTCTATCGGCTCACGGCGTCGTCGGTGGCGCAACGGCCCTCGAAAGCTTGGAGTATGGGTCGAAAACTCCGGCGAAACCTGGGTAGCGCTGAGGCGTGGCGTCGCGTACAGATCGCTTCCGCCGACGGACCAACTCGTCGAATGCGACTTCGAGGTGGATCCCGGACGACTCTGGAGGGTCTCGCTCCTGGATGCCCTCTTGCAGTACTGCAGGAAGACATCCCGAAACTCCGCAGTAGCCGCGATCGACAGCGCATTGCACTTAGAGTTGCTGTCGCAAGAGGAATTCACGCAGTTGGGAGAGCGCCTGCCAAGACGATGCCGTCCGTGGCTTCGACGAGTGAACGGACGCGCGGAGTCCGGCCTGGAAACTCTTCTTCGACTGGCTTGCGAGGACCAGGGCTGGGACGTCGAAATACAGGTGCCGTTTCGTGGCGGGCGCGTAGATATCGTCATCAACGGTTGGCTATTCATCGAAGTCGACGGTTCGCAGTTTCACGATGTTGGTGAGCAGGCCAGGAAGGACCGCATCCGCAACAAGCAGATCGTTCAGGCCGGCTTTCGCTGGCACCGGTTCGGGTACGCCGATGTCGTGCACCGGCTCGACGAAACACTCGCGGTCATACGAGCCATTCTGCTTGCGGGCGCCCCGAATGCTCGGGCCGCGGCGCTTGCGTAGGGTCCGAATGTCGGGAAGATTGTGCGATGTGACTGAATGTCGGGCAAACGGCCATACATTGGGGAAAATCCATACATTGGGCACAATCCGCGCGGTCCCATCCGCGCGAGGTAATCAAAGGAGTGATATCCAGGCGTCGGGGTAGCGGGTCGACCGAAACATCACCGACCGCGAGCCCAGAACCTCGAATGTCACGAATCGGCAACAGTTTTCGTAGACTGCTATCACAGCCGAAAGGATTCTGATGGCAGACCAAACCATCCTGATCGTCGACGACGACATGGCGCTCGCGGAAATGGTGGGCATTGTGTTGCGGGGTGAGGACTTCGACACAGAGTTCTGCTCCGACGGCGACAACGCAGTGGAACGCTTCCGAGAAGTGGAACCAGACCTCGTGCTTCTTGATCTCATGCTGCCCGGCAAGGACGGGATCGAGATCTGCCGCGAACTGAGGAGCTTCACCGGTACCCCGATCGTCATGGTTACGGCTAAGGGCGACGCGACCGATGTCGTGAAGGGGCTCGAGTCCGGCGCTGATGACTACGTCGTGAAGCCATTCAACCCGAAGGAGCTCGTCGCACGCGTGAAGGCGCGCCTCAGGCCGGTACGAACCCCGGAGGTGCGGATGCTGCACATCGGTGACGTAACGATCGACGTCACGGCGCACGAAGTCCGCCGCGGCAGCGAGCGCCTGCAGCTCACGCCGCTCGAGTTCAACCTGCTCGTCACCCTCGGCTCGAAACCCAACCAGGTGTTCACCAGGGACATGCTGCTCGAGCGCGTCTGGGGGTACCACTACAAGGCCGACACCCGGCTCGTGAACGTGCACGTCCAGAGACTGCGAGCGAAGATCGAAAGCGACCCCGAGAATCCCCGTGTGATACTGACGGTCCGCGGAGTCGGCTACAAGGCTGGCGAACCGGTCGGCTGACGAACGTGCAGCGCTTCCTGAACGCCTGGCGGCGCTCCCTCCTGATACGGACCGTATCGCTGAGCGTGAGCCTCTCGCTGTTCGCCGTCCTGGCAATCGGCGGATACATGACGCTCTGGATCAGCGCCAACCTCTTCGAACAGCGACGCGACGAAGTGGTCGCCGAAACCGTGCTGGCCGCCGAAGCCGCTAGCGAGACATTCGCCGAGGCGATCGCCAGCACGACCACGTCGTCCGACATGGATGCGATTCGACAAAGCGCCCTGGACGCATCCCGAGGCGTGATCTCCAACGTATCCGACACCTATGTGGCGCTCTTCCGCAGCGACAACCAGGGCGACGAAGTACTCGCCATGGGCGACATCCAGTCGCAGGGGTTCGATTCCGACCTGCTCACACCGGATCTGCGCACGCAGGTCGCGACCGGTCAGTCATCCGCCTATTACCAATCGATCGAGGTGCAGGGGCCGGACGGCAGCGTATCCCCGGGGCTCATCGTCGGCACCACCGTGGAAGTACCTCGTTCCGGTACCTACGAGCTCTACGTGATCGCAACCCTCGAGGATGCGCAGGCGACGTTAGAGTTCACGCAGTTGACGTTGGCGCTAGGCGGCTTGGCGGTCGTTGTTCTCATCGGGCTGGTGACGTGGATGGTCGTGCGGCTCGTCGTGGGGCCGGTGCGGGTCGCGGCAGATGCGAGCGCGCGGCTCGCGGAGGGCGAACTGGATGAACGCGTTCCCGTACGAGGCGACGATGCGCTGGCGACGCTCGGCCGCAACTTCAACACGATGGCCGATTCGCTACAGCGGCAGATCGAGGACCTCGAGAAGCTCTCGACCGTCCAGCAACGATTCGTCTCCGACGTCTCTCACGAACTGCGCACCCCGCTAACGACGATTCGACTGGCGGGAGGCGTGATCTACGCGCAGAGCGACGGCTTCAACCCCGAAACGAAGAGAAGCGCCGAACTCCTCTATACGCAGATCGAACGTTTCGACACGCTCCTTGCCGACCTGATCGAGCTGAGTCGCTTCGACGCGGGCGCGGTCACGCTCGAACTCGAACCCACCAACCTGGTGCAGCTCGCGCAGAACGAGATGGACGCCGTGCAACCGCTCGCCGACGATCGAGGCAGCGAACTCGTCTTGGTGGCTCCCGGCGGTCACCTCGACACGAATGTCGACCCTCGGCGGATTCGACGGATCCTGCAGAATCTGCTCGGCAACGCCATCGACCACGGCGAAGGCAAGCCGATCGAAGTGATCGTCGACTCCAACAAGAACGCGGCGGGCATTGCTGTGCGCGACCACGGGGTCGGCATGGATCCCGAAGACGCCGAGCACGTATTCGACCGCTTCTACCGCGCTGACCCCTCGCGGTTCCGCACCACCGGCGGCACCGGGCTCGGGCTGGCGATCAGCCGTGACGACGCGGCCCTCCACGGCGGCACCCTCGACGTGTGGTCGCACAAGGGCGTCGGCAGCATGTTCCGGCTCACGCTTCC
>DXDC01000260.1 GCA_019115685.1 Candidatus Agrococcus pullicola | reverse complement strand
ACGACGACAACGGCGGGGGCGGCGACGATGACGACTAGATGCCGCTGGAGCGCATAACTCCGTTTGGCGAGTCCTCCCGATCAGTCCATGCGTGGCTGTTTACCGGTCGACAGTTCGACCGCGCCCCGCAGACCCGCAAACTCGAGCCAGTTGCCGAGCATCCGGTAGCCGCCTTCGGTCAAGATCGACTCGGGGTGGTACTGCACGCCCCACACGGGAGCGCTCACGTGCTCGAGCGCCATGATGACCCCGCGGTCGGCATCCGGATGCGCTGTGCGGGCGGTCACTCGGAGCTGCTCGGGGACGGAGGCGTCTTCGACGGCGAGCGAGTGGTACCGGGTAGCGGTGAACCGCTGCGGCAACCCCGCGAACAGCGGGGTCTCTTCATGGACGACAGTGCTGGTCTTCCCGTGCATGAGCTCCTCGGCGTGCGAAACGACGCCGCCGAACGCCTCCGCGATCGCCTGATGACCCAGGCATACGCCGAACAGCGGAACGCCGGAGGCGACCGAGGCGTGCACGAAGCCGATGGAGGAGCCGGCGTCCGCGGGAGCGCCGGGGCCAGGGGAGAGGAGCACGGCATCCCAGTCGCGGATGCGCGCCGGGTCGGCGACGTCGTTCCGTTGAACCGTGACGTCAGCGCCGAGTTCGCTCAGGTACCCGGCGAGGGTGAAGACGAAGCTATCGAAGTTGTCGACGACGAGGACCCTCACTCGGGCACCGTCACATCGGGAGTCGGGAAGAACGTCTGCATGAACCACGGATAGGCATGGAAGATGAGAGCGTAGGCGACTGCCGCGATCAGCACCAAGAACACGAGGAGCTTGACGAACCACGGGCCGGGGATGACCCGCCAAAGCGCTGCGTACATTAGGCGATTTCCTCTAGGTGTTCTGCGAGTTCGCTCGGCATGCCGTCTTCGAGTGGCAACCAGCCGACGAGCACGCCGAAGGCGATGAGCCTGCCTTCGGCTGACCACTCGGGATTGCAGGTCGTGAGCGTGATGTATCGATCCTCAGCCGGTAGGTCGGGCAGATCGGGCACGGGAGCGACGACGGAGATCTGCGTCGGTTCGACGTACGAAGCATTACGATACTCGTACACGTACCAGGCGACATCCGTCTGGATGTAGATGCGGTCGCCGACCTGCAGGCGATTCAGCTCGGTGAAGGGGCCTCCGAGACCGTTGCGGTGACCGGCAATAGCGAAATTGCCCTGCTCGCCGGCGAGCGCGCTCGACTCGTAGTGTCCGAGCCCCTGCTCGAGGCTGTCGATGACGAGCGGTACAGCGCCCTCGCCGATCACGCGCTGGAAGTCGCCGAAGCGCGGGATGTACATGACCGCGTAGTTGTCGTGCATGTCGGGCTTGGACTCGGCGGGGGGTTCGTCCGTGCGCAGCTCGACCTCGGCGACACGATCGAGGGGCCCGAGGGATGCGGCGAAGTTGCTCGCAGCGTCTTGCTGCTGCGCGCCCATGATGGCGTCGCTCAGGTAGTACTGCCAGCCGACGAATCCACCGATGATGATGCCCGCCGTGAGCAGCAACTCACCGAACACGCTCGCGAAGGTCGCTCGACTGCGCGGACGGCGCTTTCTGTGTCTTGCGAGCATGCGGACTATCCTATCGGGCTGGGGTACACTCTTAGTGCTATGGCTACGTCAAAAAACTCTCCGGCACGCGCTGCGAATCGCGCGGCTCGCAAAGAATCACGCAATCCGCAATGGTTCCTGCCGGTCATGCTCGGCTTCATCGTTGTCGGCTTCGCGTGGATCATCGTGTTCTACGTCAGCCTGCAGCAGCTCCCGATTCCGGAAATCGGCTTCTGGAACGTGCTGATCGGCTTCGGCATCATGTTCATCGGGTTCATCATGGCGACCAGATGGAAATAGCAGCGCTCAGATAGGTTTGTCAGCCCCCTCCTCGGAGGGGGTTTTCGTTTGCCCGCCTCCCCTCCGCCTCGTCCAGGGGCCAAAAAGTCGGTCTATAGAGAAGGGCAGACCCTATACAGGCGTGTCACCGAAGTCCTGCGACATAACACCCCTATACAGGCGATGGCTCTACGCATAGACCGAGATTCTGGCCCCCGCGTATCGGGGGTCGGGGATCGGGATGCGCAGCAAGCCGACGATAGCGCGGCCGTGCGCGCGAGCCGATGAATTACACCGGTGTGATTATCCACATTGGGGATAACCCTGTGGAAACAAAAAGCCCGATCACGAGGCGCAGTCCGACGGTTGAACACGGGCACGCGGAGGAAGAGCGCATCGCTCAGCACCTCGTCTGACGTACGACTCTTCAGCGCTCAGGCGTGAACCGAAGCGGGAATCGAATCGGCCCCGTGTTGCCGGAGACGGGCAGCCACTCCCCGGGCCCATCCGCAGCAACGTCCGGCATCCGCTGCGCAATCAACGGCAGGGCAACGCTCATATCGGTACGAGCGACGAAATGACCGAGACAGTGGTGCACACCACCGCCGAATCCTGAATGCAGCGGGCGATCGTCGACGGTGATATCGAACGGCACGTGCTCGGCCATGGCCCGTTCGTCGGTGCCGATCGCGTGCGAGAGTACCTGCACGATGCCGCCGGCCGGAATCCGCAGGCCGTGCAGGTCGACGTCTTCCCGGGCCTCCCGCGTGACCCAGGTCACGGTTGGATTGACGCGCATGACCTCTTCGACGGCACGGGCGCCGAGCTCCGGGCGTTCAGCCATGAGCTGCCACTGATCGGGATGCCTGAGAAACGTCTGCAACGCCAGCCCGAGCTGGTTGCGGGTCGTCTCCATGCCAGCGAAGGCGAGGAAGACCAGCGCGACGGACAGTTCTCTACGACTCAGCGCATCCCCGGACTCGTGCGCGGCGACGAGTGTACTGACGAGATCGTCGCGGGGGTTCGCCTGCCGATCGCCGATCACCTGCTCGATGTATCCGGTGAGACCCTCGAGCGCCGATTCGATGCGCGGCAGGTCTTGGCGCACGTTGATGCCGAACGACTTGCCGAGGTCGTCGGCCCAGTGCGCCACCTGCGGCCACTCTCCATCGGGCAGACCCAGCAGCATGCACAGGATGCGGGACGCGTACGGCTCGGCGAACTCGCTGACGAACTCGACCGACCCGCGCGCTGCGAAGTCGTCGATGAGGTCGTTCGCAAGCGCCTGAAAGCGCGGTCGCATTGCCTCGATCGTCTTCGAACGGAATGCCGGCGTGAGCAGTCTGCGCAGACGGAGGTGATCGTCGCCGTCGAGGCTCAGCAGTGTCTCCTGCCACCAGTCGCGCCACGGGCCGTGGTGGATGCCGTTCTGATCGGGCCACTTGTCATTGCCCTGCCGGAAGCGCCGATCCTTCAGCAGCGCCGTGCCCTCCTCGAACCGCAGGATCGCCCAGCCGTAGGGAGTTTCGGCATACCAACTGTCATCTCGCGCAGCATGGACGTCTGCTCCGGTGACGTCGAAGACCGGGTCGGCGAGGTCGAGAAAGTGTGCGCCCTTCATAGGCAGAGCCTAACCGACCCGACCCGACCCGGGATCAACCCGTGCCATTTCTCGGTCAATAGCGCAAACCAAGACAATAATTGCTTTGAGTCGCCGCTGAGACCGAGAAAAGGCACACGGAGAAGAGCCGAGCGATGCACCCGGTTCTTACAGCAACACCCAGAGAATCCAGAGTACGCCGATGATCACCGCAGCAATGCCGATCGCAGCCCAAGCCGGTGCCTTGATCCTCTCGCGCCGGTTGCGCGCGAACCACACGGTGCCGAACCCGATGATGAATCCGGCGATGAGACCGCCGATGTGCGCCTGCCAGGCGATGCCGGATACGAAGAATCCGTAGACCAGGTTGATGCCGACGATGATGAGCAACTGCGGGTCGATCCGTCCGACCATGCGCTGCACGCCGAGGTACACGCCGAAGAGCCCGAAGACTGCACCGGAAGCCCCGATGACGACGCTGCTGGAACCCAGCCACGGCACCGCGACGTTCCCTGCGACGGCCATGACGACGTACATCGTCACGAACGGCAGTTTGCCGAAACGCTCCTCGAGCGCCGGACCGAGCATCCACAGGGCCAGCATGTTGAGCGCCAGGTGCAGAATGCCGCCGTGCAGCAGTGCGGCCGTGACGAGCCGCCACGGTTGAACGACCGCGTAGTCGGCCTGGAATGCGAACAAGCCAAAGATGCCGCTGCTGAAGAAGCCCAGCAGTGAAACGATCACCGTGAGCCCGATGATCGTCAGCGTGACGCCCTGCGGCCGCGACACCAGTTGGCGCAGTCGATTCGGCCTGGCGGGTTTGCCCTGCGCGCGCCGAGTTGCGCCGTGCACCTCTTTCTGCCACGACTTCTCGCGCTGCACGCACTCTGCGCACTGCACACCGACGGCGGCCGGCACCTGGCACTTACCGCAGAGCGGATTACCGCAGCGCTGACAGAGCACCCACGTGGGGCGGTCGGGATGCCGGTAGCAGGGCTCCGCTCCCCTGGCGTCTGTCACAGCTCGTTACGAAATACTGATGGACTCGATTACGACATCCTCGAGCGGCTTATCGCGCGCATCCGTTTGCACCGCCTCGATGGAGTCGACGACCTTTTTCGAAGCATCGTCGGCGACCTCACCGAAAATCGAATGCTTCCCCTGCAGCCACGGCGTCTCGACCGTGGTGATGAAGAACTGCGAACCGTTCGTGCCGCGCCCTCCCTGGATGCCGGCGTTCGCCATTGCGAGGAGATACGGGCGGTCGAAGACGAGCTCGGGGTGGATCTCGTCGTCGAACTGATAGCCGGGACCCCCGACGCCCTGGCCGAGCGGGTCGCCGC
>DXDC01000259.1 GCA_019115685.1 Candidatus Agrococcus pullicola | reverse complement strand
TGGCAGGAATTCGTTTCGATAGCACGCGAACTCTGCGAAGCCGCGGAGCGGGCAGGGGTCACGATCGTGGCAGTGGGCGTGAGTGGGATGGGCCCGTGCGTGCTCCTCGCGGACTCCGATGGCGAGCCGGTGCGGCCCGCGGTCCTGTACGGCGTCGACAGTCGTGCCGGTCAGCAGATCGAGCAGCTGAACGAAGCACTGGGCGAGGAGGAGATTCTCCGTGTCGGCGGCACTCCGCTGACATCGCAGGCTGCCGGGCCGAAGGTCCAGTGGATCCGCGACAACGAGCCGCAAGCCTACGCCCGCGCCTCCCGCTTCCTGATGCCGGCCTCCTACTTGGCTCTTCGCCTGACGGGCGAGTACGTGCTCGATCACCATTCGGCGAGTCAGAGCTGGCCGTTGTACGACATCGAACAGCAGCGGTGGCACGACGGTCACTGGGAGCGCATCGCTCCCGGTCTCGAGCAGCCCGAACTGACGCTGCCCGCCGAACGTGCGGGCGTGATCACCGCCCCGGCCGCGAGCGAAACGGGCCTGCCGGAGGGCACTCCGGTCATCACCGGCACGATCGATGCCTGGAACGAGGCGGTCAGCGTCGGCGCCACCGAACCCGGTGACCTGATGCTCATGTACGGCACCACGATGTTCCTCATCACGACCAGCAACCGGCGTGCCGAGGCCGAAGGGATGTGGACGACTCGCGGCGTCGAAGCCGGCACCTATTCGCTCGCGGGCGGTATGGCGACGAGCGGATCGATCACCTCCTGGATTCGCGAGCTCACCGGTGGTACCGGCTACGCCGAACTCACGCGAGAAGCGGCCGAGAGCGGTCTCGGTGCTCGCGGCTTGCTCATGCTGCCGTACTTCGCTGGTGAGCGCACACCCGTGCAGGATCCGGACGCGCGAGGCGCTGTCGTGGGCCTCACGCTCGGCACCACGCGCGGTGACCTCTATCGCGCCGCTCTTGAGGCAACGGCTTTCGGCGTGCGCCACAACATCGAAGCGATGCGAGCATCCGGCACCGAGATCGAACGTGTCGTCGCGGTCGGCGGCGGTACGGCGGGAGGGCTCTGGACGCAGATCGTCTCCGACGTCACCGGCATGGAGCAGGTCGTGAACTCCGTGACACTTGGCGCGAGCTTCGGCGCCGCGTTCCTGGCCGCCGGTCTCGTCGCTGCGCCGGACATCCGACAGTGGAATCCGCCCGCAGAAATCCTGCGGCCGAACCCGGCAGCCCACGCCGCGTACTCCGAGCGCTTCGAGCAGTATCTTGCGCTCTACCCGGCGACCAAGAACACCATGCACTGGCTCGCAGCGCGAGCATCAACCGAACAGGAGTGAAGCGTGACCGAGTATCAATTCCCCAAGGCGTACCAGGAGCCCCAGGCCGCTGAGCGCACGATCTACACGGTTGCGTCGGGAGACCTGCGCCTGTCGGCCAACGAGGCCGGATGGCCGATGCAGCAGCAGTTCGAGGCTCGGGTTGCGGAGGTGCTGGGCGAGCGCGGATGGGCTGTCCAGCGCGCCCACGACGTCAACCCGGCAACCGGCCACGGCTTCATCGATACGCAGCGGCGCGGCATCGAGGTGTTCAAACGCGTGCCGAAGGATGCTCCGGTCGTGATCGTCGACGCCGTCTGGCAGTACAGCCACCACGTCATCGCCGGGCTGCGCAAGCATCGGGGGCCCGTCCTCCTCGTCGCGAACTGGGAAGGGCAGTTTCCCGGCCTCGTCGGCATGCTGAACATGACGGCAAGCCTGACGAAAGCGGGCATCCCGCACTCGACGCTCTGGAGCAGGGACCTGACGGACGAGTGGGCGCTCTCGAAGCTCGATGAGTGGCTCGCCACCGGTGGCATCGAGCACGACACCTCCCACGTCCGCGATCTGCCCGCGCTGCAGGAGACCGACGAGACTCGTCTCGGCCACGCGATCGCGCGGCAGCTCAGCGACGAGCAGGCCATCATCGGCGTGTTCGACGAGGGCTGCATGGGCATGTACAACGCGATCATCGACGACGAGATGCTCAACGCGACCGGCATCTACAAGGAGCGGCTCTCGCAGAGCGCCCTGCTGGCGGAGATGGCGAAGGTCTCGGACGAAGAGCGCGAAACCGCCCTCCGGTGGCTGGAGGAGCGGGGGATGGTCTTCCACTGGGGCGAGGACGAGCAGAACGACCTCACCAGGCCGCAGGTGCTCGAGCAGATGGCGATGTACATCGCAGCGCTGCGCATCGCCGACGATTACGGCCTCGACGCCATCGGCATCCAGTACCAGCAGGGCCTCAAGGACCAGTGCGCGGCATCCGATCTCGCGGAAGGGCTGCTGAACAACGTCGAGCGGCCGGCGGTGTTCTCGCGTGATGGCAGCCGCGAGCTGTTCGCCGGTGAAGCGATGCCCCACTTCAATGAGGTCGACGAGGGCGTCGCCGTCGACGCGCTGGTCACCAACCGGGTCTGGAAGGCGATGGGCTTCGACCCCGCGAACACGCTGCACGACATCCGCTGGGGCGAGGAGTACGACGGCGAATTCGTGTGGGTCTTCGAGATCTCGGGGGCGGTGCCGGCGAGCCATCACGGCGGCTACGACAAGTCGTACTCGATGCGGCAGGTGCCGTGGTTCTTCCCCAAGGGGGGAGGTACGCTCGCGGGTGTTTCGAAACCGGGCCAGATCGTCATCTCGCGCGTGTTCGTCATGGACGGCGAATTGCATGCCGACCTCGGCAGGGCGCACGTTGCGGATCTTCCCGAGGAGGAGACGCAGCGCCGTCTGGAAGCCACCGACAAGCAGTGGCCGATCATGCACGCGGTGCTACACGGCGTGACGCGCGACCAGCTGATGGCGCGGCACAAGTCGAACCACGTACAGGTCGCGTACGCTCCGGATGCCGAGGCGGCCGACAGGGCGCTCGCGGCAAAGGCGGCGGCGTTCGAAGGCATGGGCATCAATGTGCACCTGATCGGTGACGTGGCGCTCTAAGCCAAGCATCGGACGATTTTCATGTGCAGCAGCGTGGCGGCGACCGGACGGCATAAATCGTTGTCCGGTTGTTATCCTGCGGCAGTGCATTGCCGAACGAATGGACGTAACCTGTAGTGACAACTTATTCGACTTGCACTTTTCGCCGAGTAATGGTCGGATGTTTACACGGGTTTTTCTCGATGAAGAGGTAGTTGTGACGAATCCA
>DXDC01000258.1 GCA_019115685.1 Candidatus Agrococcus pullicola | reverse complement strand
CGGAACCAGTTGACGTTGAAGATCTTCGGAGCCTGCTCGCCGAGCTGCTCTCCCATCCGCAGCCAGTGGCTGAAGTAGTCGCCCATGTTGTAGCCCGCGAAGGGGAGCATCGCGAAGGGGTCGCGGCGGATCTGACCGACAGGGCCCTCGGCCGCTGCTGTCTGCTGCGAGGAAATGGTCGACCCGATGAAGACGCCGTGCTGCCACGAGCGCGATTGCAGCACCAGCGGCACAAGGCTTGGCCGACGTCCGCCGAAGATGATCGCATCTATGGGAAACCCCTCGGGTGTGTCGTAGTCGGGAGCGATGGACGGTGCCTGGGACGCCCGAACCGTGAAGCGCGCGTTGGGATGCGCGGCAGGCTGCCCGCTCGCGGGGTCGTAGGCATTGCCTTGCCAGTCGGTGAGATTCTCGGGAATCTCCTTGGACATTCCCTCCCACCAGACGTCGCCGTCTTCGGTCAGCGCGACATTGGTGAACATGACGTCCCGCTCCATAATGTCCATCGCGACCTTGTTGGTCTTCTCGCTCGTTCCCGGTGCGACGCCGAAGAAGCCATATTCGGGGTTGATCGCCCAGAGACGCCCGTCGGCACCCGGGCGGAGCCAGGCGATGTCGTCGCCGATCGTCTCGACCCGCCACTCCGGCAGTGACGACTGGAGCATGGCGAGGTTCGTCTTGCCGCACGCAGATGGGAATGCCCCGGCAATGTGGATGACGCGGCCCGATTCGTGCGTCATTCGCAGGATCAGCATGTGCTCGGCCATCCAGCCCTCATCGCGTGCCATGACGCTCGCGATGCGGAGCGCGAAGGCCTTCTTCGCAAGCAGCGCATTCCCGCCGTAGGCGGAGCCATAGGAGATGATCTCGCGCGTTTCGGGGAAGTGCGTGATGTACCGTGTCGGGTTGCTCGGCCAGGCGACATCCTTCTGGCCCTGCGCGAGCGGCGCACCTACGGAATGCAGCGCCTTGACCCAGAACGCGCCCGCGTCGATCGCGCTGTGCACGTCGGGGGTGACGCGGGTCATGAGCATCATGCTGACCGCGACGTAGGCGGAGTCGGTGATCTCGACGCCGAGCTGGGAGATCGGGCCGCCGAGGGGGCCCATGGAAAAGGGCAGGACGAACATGGTTCTTCCGCGCATGGAACCGGTGAAGAGCTCGTCGAGCTTTGCGCGCATATCCGCCGGATCGTGCCAGTTGTTGGTCGGTCCGGCATCGATCTCCCGTTCGGAGCAGATGAACGTGCGGTCCTCCATGCGAGCGACGTCATCGCGACTGGAACGCGCCAGATAGCTGCCGGGCCGCTTGGGGACTGGCACGATCGTGCCGGCCTCGAGCAAGGTCTGCGTCAGATCCCGGTACTCCTCGTCCGTTCCCGTCAGGTACCTGATCTCTTTCGGCTGTGTTTTCGCGGCGATCTCATCGACCCAATCGCGAACATCCTGAGCTGCATCGTGCGTCATGCTTCCCAGTCTGGGAGGCGGAAGCGGGAGCACGCATGCGAAACTCGACGCAAAAACGGCGAAAATTTCGTATGCTGTTGCAATGACGGATCTTCCACTGCTTGGGCAACGGATTAAGCACTATCGAACGCGTGCCAGCAAGACTTTGGACGAAATTTCAGGGCCTGTCGGTCTGGCGGCAAGCCAGCTTTCGCTGATCGAGAACGGCAAGCGGGAGCCGCGCCTTTCGCAGTTGGACGCGATCGCGAAGGCGCTCGACGTGGAGACGGGCGATCTGTTGCGGCAAGAACCGCCGACGCGGCGCGCGGCCCTCGAGCTCGAACTCATTCGGCTGCAGCAGGGCTCCGTGTATCAGCGGCTGGGGCTCCCGCAGCTGAAGCCCGGGCGATCGATGGATGATCGTGTGCTCGAGTCGCTCGTGGGGCTGCATCACGAGCTCGAGCGAAGGTCCAAAGAGGCCATCGCGACGCCCGAGCAGGCGCGAAGGGACGCGACTGCGCTTCGCGGGGAGATGGAGGAGCGGAACAACGCGCTGCCGGAGATCGACGCGCTCGCGCAGGAGCAGCTGGACGCGGTCGGACACGAGCGCGGCAGCCTGACGCACCGTTCGGTTGCGCAGATCGCGAATCGCCTTGGTTTCGAGCTCGTGTTCGTCAATGACCTACCGCACTCGACACGTTCTGTCACCGACCTTGAAAACGGCAAGATCTTTCTCCCGACGGCGTCGATCCCGGGTGGTCACGGACTCCGCTCACTCGCGCTGCAGGCACTTGCGCACCGGCTGCTCGGGCACACGCAGCCAGCCACCTACAGTGAATTTCTCAGGCAACGACTCGAGATCAACTACTTCGCAGCAGCGACACTCATGCCGAAGGGCAACGCCGTCGAATACCTGCGCAAGGCGAAGAAGGAACGAAACCTTGCCGTGGAAGACTTCCGTGACGCGTTCGGTGTGACGCACGAGACGGCCGCGATGCGGCTGACGAATCTCGCGACCACCGAACTCGATCTCACGCTGCACTTTCTGCGCGTCGATGAAGACGGCTCGATCGTCCGCGCATACGTGAACGACGGGCTCGAGCTGCCCGCGGATCCGTCGGGCACGGTCGAAGGACAGTATGTCTGCAGGCACTTCGCCTCGCGGCTGGCGTTCGAGATGACGACGAAAGCAGCCGAGTTCCATCAGTACACCGACACACCGACCGGCACGTATTGGTGCTCGACGCAGACGGGCACGGGGACCGACGGCGACTTCTCCATCACGATCGGTGTCCCGTTCGACTCGGCAAAGTACTTCAGGGGCTCCGACACCTCGTATCGTGAGACGTCCACCTGCCCGGATGCGCGCTGCTGTTCCAGGCCCGCCAGCGACCTTGCGCACCGATGGGACGGCGCGGCTTGGGCGTCGGCCAAGATGCACCAGCACGTACTGTCACCGTTGCCGTCCGGGACGTTTCCCGGCGTCGACGACGTCGAGCTGTACGACTTTCTCGACCGGCACACTCGCGAGGACGATCTGCCCCGGCCCTAGTTCGAGCCTGGGCGTCAGCGGTCGAAGCGGCGCAGCCTGAGACTGTTGCCGACGACCATGAGGCTGGAGAGCGCCATGGCGAGCCCGGCGATCAGCGGTGAGAGGAGCCCGACGGCGGCGAGAGGAATGGCGAGCGTGTTGTAGGCGAACGCCCAGAAGAGATTCTGCTTGATGATGCGCAGAGTGGCGCGTGCCAACTCGATACCGGTTGCCGCCCGCTCGAGCCCACCGCTGACGAGCGTGATCGACGCCGACGCGCGTGCGACATCCGTGCCGGACCCCATCGCGATGCCGAGATCCGCTTCTGCCAGCGCTGCTGCATCGTTGACGCCGTCACCCACCATGGCCACCTGTCGGCCATCCGCCTGCAGACGCTTGACGTGTTCGACCTTGTCGGCGGGCACGGCACCGGCGAACACGTTGTCGATACCCACGGTCTGGGCGATCTCGTCAGCCGCCGCTCTGTGGTCTCCCGTCACCATGATCGGCTCGATGCCCAGGTCGCGCAGCTTACCGATCGTGGGCTTGGCGTCCCTGCGAACCTCGTCGTTCAGCATCAGCGTGCCGAGATATGCGCCGTCGTACTCGACCGCGACGAGGGTGCCCGTCAGAACACCGGTCTTACCGGGGTCGACACCGATCCAGTCCGGTCGACCGACCCGTACGCTGTGCCCCTCGAACTCGCCTACGAGCCCGGCGCCGGCAACGGTTTCGACGTTGTGGGCGGGCTTCACCGAGATCCCGGAGGCTTTTGCAGCACGGAGGACGGCGTCGGAGATCGGATGGTCGCTGTCGTGCTCCGCGGCGGCCGCGATGCGCAGTAGATCTACGCTCCGCACGTAGGGCTCGGAGAACACGGCGCCGATGCGCATGCGCCCCTCGGTCAGTGTGCCGGTCTTGTCGAGGATCGCAACGTCGACCCTTCTCGCTGTCTCCAGCACGGTGGCGTCCCGAAACAGCATGCCGAGTTCGCTGCCCCTTGTCGTGCCCACGAGCAGTGCGGTCGGAGTCGCGAGGCCGAGCGCGCATGGGCACGCGATGATCAGCGTCGAGACGGAAGCGGAAAGCGCGGCTTCGGCATCTCCCGTGACCAGGAGCCAGGCAGCGAGCGTGACTATTGCGACCGCAATCACAGCAGGCACGAAGAATGACGAAATCTTGTCCGCCAGGCGTTGAACGCCCGTCTTCCCGCTCTGCGCTTGCCGCAGCATTGCGGCGATGCGGGCCAGCTCAGTGTCACTGCCGACTCTTGTCGCTTGGATCACCAGCGCTCTGCTGCCGTTGATCGTGCCACCGATGACGTCGGTGCCGGGTTTCGCGGCGAGCGGCATCGATTCACCGGTGACGATCGCGGTGTCAATGCTTGAAGCGCCCTCGACGACCACGCCGTCCGTCGCGATCTTCTCGCCGGGAAGCGTACGGAAACGGTCGCCGACACGAAGCCGATCGATGGGGATTCGCTCCTCCCCATCGTCGGTCACTCTCGTCGCTTCCCGCGCTCCCAACCGGGCCAGCGCATCCAGCGCGTCCTTCTGCGAGTGTTTTGCCCGCGACTCGATCATGCGCCCGAGCAGCAAAAACGCGGTGACCGCGGCCGCGACCTCGAAGTACAGTTCGTGATGCCCGGAGCCGAACAGCGTCATGTCCATACGCATGCCGATGCTTCCAGCGCCACCGAAGAAGAGCGCCCAGACCGACCACAGCATTGCGCTGAGCGTCCCCAGGGAGATCAGCGTGTCCATGGTCGTGGTGCCGTGCCGCAGGCTCACGACCGCGGCACGGTGGAACGGCCACCCGCACCAGACGACGACCGGAACGGTCATGGCGAAAACGACCCACTGCCACGCGGGAAACTGCAGGGGAGGCACCATCGACAGCACCACGACGGGCACGGTGAGTGCCCACGCGGTGACGAGACGGACCACGGGCCAGATCGAGGCCGCACGCGCTTCGGTTCCGGCAAGCGATGCGCGGTACCCCGTGTTCTCGACGACCGCGATAGCGGCCTCCACGCTCGCTCCTTCCGTCAAATGCACCGTGGCGAGCTCGGTCGCGTAGTTGACCTCAGCGCGAATGCCGTCGGCTTTGTTGAGCTTGCGTTCGATGCGAGCGGCGCAGGACGAACACGTCATGCCCTCGATGTCGAGCTCGACGATCCCTTCGCGCTGTTGCAGCACGCTAGTTCAGTACCGTGCGGTAGCCGGCTTCAGCGATGGCCTCCCGCAACCGGCGCTCGTCGACCGGCGCGTCCGACTGGACGAACACCTTCGACTGTCCGCCAGGTACGAGCGATACGGTAACTCCGCGTACGCCCGGTACGGCGTCGACCTCTTCGATAACGCTGTTGACACAGTGGCTGCAGGTCATGCCCTCGACGAGCACCTCGGAGGTCACACCGGTAGGCGTGTCTGCGGCACCGCCGCCGCAGCATCCGCCGCCGCAGCAACCGTCACTGGGCGCGGTCTGCTCGTCAATGCCGATTTCAATATCTTGCTTCATTCGGGATCCCCGTTCATCGATCGGTTGCGTGTTCGAACTCTGGTTAGGATTTTACGAGCCGGGTTATTGCGGCCGTCGCTTCTTCCAGTTTTTCCTGAGCGACGGGGCCGCCCTCGGCTGCCGCTTCGGAGACGCAGTGCTGGAGATGGTCGCCCATGAGTGCGAGTGCAACGTTCTCGAGTGCGCTCGTCGCCGCTGACACCTGGGTCAGGACGTCGATGCAATAGGTGTCCTCGTCGATCATTCGGGCGATCCCGCGCACCTGTCCTTCTATGCGACGCATCCGCTTGAGGAGGGCTTCTTTATCTTGGGTGTATCCGTGCATGACTGTCCTTCCTGCTGCAATAATACCCCTTGGGGGTATTAATGGGCAAGGGGGGGGTGCAGTGCGTCTACAGTGACAACTATGGTGCCGCAACGGGATATTCCCGCCTCCCGGGATC
>DXDC01000257.1 GCA_019115685.1 Candidatus Agrococcus pullicola | reverse complement strand
ACCCGAGATCTTCGAGCGCGCTCACCGCGTTCTGGTAGTTCTGGTTCGTGACGTCCGGAATCGTGACCCGACCCGTTGAGATGATCAGCGTGACGGTGTCCCCGGGGCCCAACTCGGTGCCTTGACCGGGTTCCGTGCGGATCACGTTGCCCTCTGGGATGTTCGGATGATCCTCTTCCTCGACCGCGGCGACTTCGAGATGCCGGTGCTCGAGTGCGTTCGTGGCTCGCTCCTGCGTCATGCCCGAGTAATCGATCAACGGGCTGGGCGCGGGGCCCGCCGAAACTGTCAGCCTGACCGGCGTATCGTCGCTGATGCTTGTCTCGGGGTCCGGGGATTGTTCCAGCACCAGCCCGGGTTCCGATTCGTCGTGAACGGTGTTGCTCTCTGTGCGTAACCCAAGATCATCGAGGATGGCGATCGCCTCCTCCTCCTGCATACCCACGACGTCGGGAACGTCGGTAGCGAGCCCTTCGAAGGAGAACGGGTTGATGTTCACAACCCACAGCACGAGGACGGCCAGGAGAGCGACGATAGCGGTCGCGCCGCCCCAGATCCAGACCGCACGCGGTCGGGAGCTCGCTTCGGTTTCGGTGGAAGCCTCGCCCGCAGACTCCTCGCTCTCCTCGATGGTTTCGAGCACGGTGGTGAGCGCGCTGCTCTCGTGCTGGGCGAGGAACGTTTCCTCGTCGGTCTCGTCTTGCACTTCGGTCGCCTCGCCCGCCAGCGCCGCCTCGAGAGCTTCTGAGAAGTCGGAGGCGCTCTGGAAGCGCAGGTCCGGATTCTTCGTCAGCGCCTTCGCGACGACGGACTCCATTGCCGGAGAAATACCGGGGACGATCTCGGATGGCCGCGGGGGCTGTTCACTCAGGTGACGGTATGCGACTGCCACGGGCGAATCCGCCTCGAACGGTGGGCGGCCGGTCAGCAGTTCGAACAGCACCAGACCGGTCGAGTACAGGTCGGTGCGCGAATCTATGGAGTCACCGCGCGCCTGCTCGGGGGAGAAGTACTGGGCCGTGCCCATGATGGTGCTGGTTTCATCGGTTGTGCTGCTCTCGCTGACGGCACGGGCGATACCGAAGTCCATGACCTTGATCTGGCCGCCGGGGGTGAGCATGATGTTGGCCGGCTTGATGTCGCAGTGCACGACTCCCGCTCTGTGCGAATACTCGAGGGCAGTGAGGACACCCTTAATGATGCGCACGGCCTCCGACTCCGGCAGGGGGCCGTCGGCGACGATGTCGCGGAGCACCCGCCCGTCGACGTACTCGATGATGATGTAGGGAATCGCGCGTTCGGAGTCCTCGGCGTCGGTCAGCTCCTCACCCGCATCGAACACTCGAACGACGGTGGGGTGCGACATGCGCGCGGCGGATTGTGCTTCCTGTCGAAAGCGGTGCCGAAACTTCTCGCTGGCAGCCAGCTCGGGCTTGAGCAGCTTGATCGCGACCTTGCGGTCGAGCCGAGTATCCCGGCCGAGATACACCTCGGCCATGCCGCCGCGGCCGATGAGTTCGCCGATCTCGTAGCGCCCTGCGAGCGCAGTCAGCGAGCCGATGATTGAGTCGCTCACCACACCTCCGTTCAGCGCAAGGCTCGGGCCTTATCCTAACGACTGAGATATGCGCCAGGCATCATGGTCGCTGGATTTGTTATAGGACTGAGCCTAAAGGTTGAGTCTAGTCCTCGTCGGGGTCATCGGTCGGCGTCGGGGTCTCGGTCGGCGTCGGCGTCGGCGTGGGTGTCGGGGTGGGTTCCGGCTCCGTCGCGGTCAGTGTCAGCTCGGGCGAGTAGCCGGTTTCGAGCGTCGTACGGTTGGACCCCGAGCAGGTCACCATGTAAGCAATGCGGTTTTCGCCCTCTTCCAGCGTGACCTGCGCGTTCGTGCCAGTGCCTGCGTTGAAGGTGTCGTCACCGATTCGCACACCGTAGGTGACGGTGTCGTATCCGGCAGGGCAAGTGTACGGAGGCCACGAGACGGTGACGCTCTGCCCGGGTTCGAGCTCGTCCGGGTCACCACTGTCCAGGACCGGAGCATCCGTCGGATCGTCGGCCTGGGCGACCTGGCCGTACACGGTGCCCGTGATCGTCGTGCCTTCTTCGACATCACCGGTCGGTGAAACGTCGTAGACCTGGCCGACCTGACTCGAGTTCGGAGCCGGCTCGCCGACAGGAGTCTCTGGAATGAGCCCGAGGTCTTCTATCGCGTTTCGGAACTGCTGCTCGGACAAGCCGATGAAATCGCTCGGGTCGATGTTGATCGCCTCCGGCGTCTCCGAAACGGAAGGGCTGGGAGAAGGGGAAGGCTCTGGTTCGTCGTCGGTGTTGAACAACAGGATGCCGAGCGCGACCAGCGCCGCGACCAACAGGGCCGAGAGAATGATGACCGGCCACAGCCACGGCCGCTTCTTCTTCTCTTCCTCCTCTTCGCCATCCTCTTCGTCGCCCGCGACGGTCGGGAGGGCCGCAGTGGCAGGCGAAGACTGCGTCTGGATCACGCGGGTTGCCGCCTGCGACGGCGAATCGATCGTTGCGAAGGAGTCGGTCGCTGCGATACCCGGTACGATCGCGGCGGCACCGGCGATGTCGCCGCGCCGCAGCATGGTCGCCGCGCGTGAAAGGTGCGCGGCTGAAGTCGGACGATCGGTCGGCTTCTTCGCGATGCAGCTCATCACGAGGTTGCGCACCGGCTCCGGCAGGCTGTTCGGGAGCTCGGGCGGTGCGTCGTTGATGTGCGCCATCGCAATGGCGACCTGCGACTCACCCGTGAACGGACGCTTGCCGGCGAGGCACTCGTACGCGACGATCCCGAGCGAGTAGATGTCCGTGGCGGGCGCTGCTGGCTGACCTGACGCTTGTTCCGGCGACAGGTACTGCACGGTGCCCATGACCTGCCCGGTGGCCGTCAACGGCACCTGGTCGGCGATGCGCGCAATACCGAAGTCGGTGATCTTGACGCGGCCCTCGGGCGTGATGAGCAGGTTGCCGGGTTTGATGTCGCGGTGGACGAGCCCGGCCTGGTGCGCCGCGTGGAGCGCCGCGGCGGTCTGCGCGGTGATGTCGAGCACGCGGTCGGCCGAGAGGGTGCGCTCGCGGTCGAGGATCGCGGACAGCGGTTCACCGGGCACGAGCTCCATCACGAGGTAGGCGCTGCCGTCCTCCTCGCCGTAGTCGAAGACGTTCGCGATGCCCTCATGGTTCACCAGGGCCGCGTGACGTGCTTCGGCGCGGAACCGCTCGAGGAAGCCGGGGTCGCCGAGGTACTCGTCCTTGAGGATCTTGATCGCGACCGTGCGGCCGATGACGGTGTCCTCGGCTCGCCAGACTTCACCCATGCCGCCGACGGCAATGCGGCTGGTTAGTTCGTATCGACCACCAAAGATCTGCCCGCTCGAGGGTCTCATGAGTTCAGCACCGCCTCCATGATCGATTGTCCTACAGGCACCGCCAATTCGCCGGAGCCTCGCCCTGCAATGTTTTCGGGCGGAACGACGACGACGGCAACCACTACCGATTGCCCCTCGTGCTCCGCGTATCCGGTGAACCACAGATTGAACGGCTGATTCGCCTCGCCGTTCTCCGCGGTGCCCGTCTTTCCGCCGACGGTGACGCCGGGAATCTGTGCGTTCGACGAATAGCCGTTCTCTACATTGTCCACCATCAGATCCTGAAGATCTCCCGCAACCGACGGCGTCATCGGTGTCCCCAGCAGTTCCGGCCCCGGTGCCTCGAGCACCTGCAAGTCTTCCGTTATGACGTTGTTGATGAGGTTTGGCTTCATCATCTCGCCGTCGTTCGCGATCGCCGCCGTCGTCATGGCGACCTGCAGTGGGGTGACGCGGACGTCGTACTGGCCGAAGCCGGTCAGCATGAGCTGCGCATCATCCATGTCCTGCGGATAGGTGCTGGGTAGGACCTGCGTCGGAATCGTCAGCGGCTGCCCGTAACCGAGCGCAGTGGCGGCATCGTTGATCGCCTCTTCCCCGAGCTCCTGCGCGAGAATGGCGAACGGGATGTTGCACGAGTAGCGCATCGCGATCTCAAGCGTGACCGTGTCGTCACCGTCGCCGCAGGCCCCGCGCGTGGAGTTCGTCACAACGCGAGACGACTGCGGCAGCGAGAGCTCCGCCGGATTGTCGAATTCGCTTTCCGCCGTGTAGTCGCCGGATTCGAGAGCCGCGTACGCGATCACGAGCTTGAACACGGATCCGGGGAAGAAGAGGTCGCCGGCGATGGCTCGGTTGTGCAGGGGCTGGCCGGGTTCGTTGAGCAATTCCTCGTACACCGCTTCGACGAGCTCGCCATCGGGCTGGGTCATGACGTTCGGGTCGAAGGTCGGCGATGAGTACATCGCGAGGATCTCGCCGGTCTCGGGGTCCATCGCGACTGCGGCACCCTCGAAGTCGCCGATGCCTTCTGCGGCCGCCATCTGTGCCTCGGGGATGATCGTGGTGGTCACGGAGGCGCCCTGCGGGTCACGACCGGTCAGGAGCCGTTCGATCTCGGTCAGGAATTGGCTGTCCGCCTGGCCGGTTAGCTGGGGGTTCATGGCGCCCTCAAGGCCGGTGTTGCCCTGACCGAGGGTGTTGTAGCCGGTCACGGCGGCGTAGAGCTCGCCCTGCGGGTACTGCCGTTGCCACGGGTATACGCCGTCGCTGGGGACGCTCTGCGCGATCGGTTCGCCGCCGGCGGTGATCGCGCCGCGCTCGATGTCGAACGACGCCTGGATCGCTCGCGAGTTGCGGCCGTCGGCGTTGAGGTTGTCTGCCTGCACACTCTGAATCACCGTTGTCGATGTGAACAGGGCGAGGAACATGATGAGCACCAGAATGCTCACTCTGGAGATCTCGCGTCTCATTCGGTCACCTCCGAGGTAGATCTAATGCTGTCGGACAGCCGGAGCAGCAACGCCACGATGATCCAGTTCGCCAGCAGTGACGAACCGCCGGATGCCATGAACGGGATCGTGAGCCCCGTCATCGGGATCACGCGCGTGACACCGCCAACGACGACGAACAGCTGCAGCGCGATCGTGAACGCGAGCCCGACGCCCAGCAGCTTCGTGAAGTCGTCGGGGCCCCGGAACCCGACGCGCATGCCGCGCGTGACCAGGATCAGGAAGAGCGCGAGGATTGCGAAGATGCCGACCAGCCCCAGCTCTTCTCCGAAGGAGGCGATGATGTAGTCGTCTTTCGCCTGCGGCGTGATGTTCGGGCGCCCAAGGCCGAACCCGGTGCCGAACAGTCCGCCGTTGGCCATGCCGAACAGCCCCTGCACGACCTGGTAGGAGCCGCCGAACTGGCGTTGGTACAACTCGTCGTCGAAGGGGTTGAGCCAGATCTCGATGCGCTGTTGCGCACGACCGAGGCCCAGGCCCTGCAGCTCGGTCAGGTGCGTCTGCGCGAGCACCCATAGAACGCCGATTGCGATCACGATGAGCGCCAGGCCGATGAGGATCCACTCGCGGCGCCCGGTTGCGACGTAGATCATCACGGTGAACAGGCCGAAGTAGAGCATGCCCGTTCCGAGGTCGCCCTGCACGACCAGGATCAGCATGCAGGCGACCCAGACCAGGAAGATCGGCCCGAGGTCGCGCATCCTGGGCAGACGCAGCCCTAGAAAGCGTTTGCCCGCGACCGACAGCGACTCGCGTGCCGTCATGAGGTACCCGGCGAAGAAGATCGCGAGGAAGATCTTCGCGAGTTCACCGGGCTGGAACGAGAACGCGCCGAGCCGAATCCAGACGTTCGCTTCGTTGATGGTCGCACCGAGCCCCGGTACCATCGGCAGCAGCATGAGTGCGAGCGCGGCGAACATCGAGAGATAGCGGTACCTGGTCAGGATGCGGTGGTTTCGAATCACCAGGAGTACGACGATCGCCGCGACGATGGCGAGCCCGGTCCACGCGACCTGCCTGACACCGTCGGCCGCCCATCCTTCGAGCCCCTGCGCGATGTCGATGCGATAGATCATCGCGATACCGAGGCCGTTGAGTACCGTCGCGATCGGCAGGATGAAGGGGTCGGCCTCCCGCGCCACGACGCGCAGCACGATATGCACGACAAGCGTGAGCAGCGCGATACCGCCAGCCAGATACAGGATTGTCAGATCGATCGTTTCGAGCGCCCCGAGCTGCACGAGCGCGATGGCGGAACCGGAGACTGCCCAGGCGAGGATGAGCAGGAAGAGCTCGAGCGCGCGCACCTTCTGCGGCTTGCGCAGGCGCACGCGGATGGCCTCGGTCGCTTCGCCGAGTCTGATGATGCCTGTCTGGAGCGCGTTCGTCATGGGACACCGTGCAATCGCTCGATGATCGCTTCCGCATCGTTCAGGTCTTCGGCGTTGAGCGTGTTGCGCACCGCATTCTGATACGTCCAACCGAGCTCACTGACCTGAATGTCCGTTGTCCGGACTTCCTCGGACAACGAGATCGGTCCGATGTCCTGCTGGATGCCTTGGAAGATAGCGACGTAGCCGTCTTCGTTCTCTCCGACGAAGTAGCGAGTCTGCGTCCAGTTGTAGAAACCGATGCTCGCCAACACCACGGCGGCGATAGCGATGATCGCCCCGATGGCCCACGTCGCCCGGCGACGGATGCGGTAGCGGCGCTGCTCCGCGAGGATCTCCTGCAGCACCTCTTCGCTCTCGGGCTCGAAGTGCTCCCAGAGCGGCTGTGCCCGCAGTTGGCGAGGGTGCAAGAGCAGTTGGCGCAGCGAGATCGGCGCAGCCTCTGGTTCCGTCGCCGTGTACGACACTTCGTTCTCCGCGCTGCCGACGATGATCGGCTCGCCAATGTCGTCGCCTTCGACGGCGTCCATGAGGACGACGGTGACATTGTCGGGCGCCCCCTGCGAAAGCGCCTCGCGAATGAGGCGCTTGACGGTGTCCTGCGTCGAAAGCCCCTGGCCGAGAATTGCGGCGATCTTCTCTTCCGGCACGTACGAGGAAAGACCGTCCGAGCAGGCGAGCCAGCGATCCTCCGGTTCGATCGTCTCGACGAACGTGTCGATCTCGGGGTTGGTTTCGATATTGCCGAGTACGCGCATCACGACGTTGCGTCGGGGATGCGTCTCCGCTTCCTCACGCGTGATGCGGCCGGCATCGACCAGCTTCTGCACGAAGGTGTGGTCCGTGGTGATCTGCGTCAGCGCGCCAACGCGGTACCGGTAGATGCGCGAATCGCCGATGTGCGCGATGCCCAGCTTCTCGCCGACCCGGACGAACCCAGAGAACGTGGTGCCCATCCCCGTGAGCTCCGGATGCTCGCGCATCGCGTTCTGCAGCCGCTCGTTACCGGCCTGCAGCACCGTGGCGAGCACTTCGCTTGCCTCTTCCGGCGAACTGTATTCGCTGTCGGCACCGCTCAGGTTCTGCACGATGATGGCGCTTGCGACATCGCCGCCCGCGTGACCGCCCATGCCGTCCGCGACCGCGAAAAGGTGCGCGCCCGCGTAGCCGGAGTCCTGATTCTCGGAGCGGACTCGGCCGACGTGCGATCCCGCTGCGGCGTACTGGGTCACTACTAGGGCCTCAGTTCGAACTGGGTTGTTCCTACCCGGATCGTCGCGCCGGGGCTGATTTCGGTAGCGGCGGTGACGCGCTTACCGCCCAGGAATGTGCCGTTCGTGGAACCGAGGTCTTCTATGACCCATCGATTCCCCTGTTTCGACACTTTCGCGTGATTCGTACTCGTGTAGTCGTCGCTTACCTGCAGTCCGGCTCCCGAGGAGCGACCTATGGTCAGGCCCGTGACAGGCAGATCGATTGTTGTTCCGGCTTTCGGCCCTGCCGTGATGACGAGCTTGCCGAAGTCCTGCTGGCCGGGGCTGCCGGAGGATACGGCGGCGGTCGGAATGTCGCGATCGTCGTGGCTTTCGCGCTGGTTGCCTGCGGCAACGCGAACGCTGCGGGGGATGCGGGGCCCGAACATATCGCTGCGTACCGAGTAGATCACGATGAAGACGAAGATCCACAGCAGTGCCAGAAGCCCAAGGCGCAACACCAGCAGGGTGAGTTCGCTCACGCTTGTCCCTTCGTCTGGGCCATGAGTCGATAGACGAGACGTGTCGATCCTATGTCGATGATCGAGTCGGGGTCGAGCAGCGCCTTACCGAGTTTTTTGCCATTCAACTGCGTGCCGTTGGTGGAATTCAGGTCGGTGACCTGTGCGCGCTCGCCGTCCCATACGATTTCTACGTGCTTACGGCTTGCGCTGGCGTCGTCGATCGTGATGTCACAGTCTGACCCCCGGCCGACGATCGTGCGGCCGCGGCGGAGGCGGTGGCGGTTGCCCTTGATGTCGATGACGGCAGACCAGGTGACTTCGCCCTTGGCCGCCCTTGACGACACTTCGAGCATGCCTTTTGTGAGTTTCTCGTCTTCCTCGATTTCGATCACGAGCGGCGCGGCGAAACTGTAACCGCTGTTGCGAGCGTGCTTATTGAGCGACTGCGCGAGCTCGTCCTTCAGCGTGTCGCCGAGCGACTGCATACTCTCCGCATCGGCTTCCGAAAGCTTCACGGTGAGGACGTTCGGCACCAGGATGCGCTCGCGGGACACGACCCTGGCGTGCGTGTCCAGTTCTCGCCGCAGCGCCGCCGCGATCTCAACGGGCTCTACTCCCGAGCGGAATGTCTTCGCGAATGCGCCGTTGACGACGCGTTCGAGTCCGCGCTCGAACTTATCGAGCAGACCCATAAGCACACCGCCTTCCGTTATCCAGGCTCCGCAGAGCGTCGTTCCAGAGTAACCGAACCCTCTTAGTATCTGATATTCTGATGCAGTTGCCGAGTCATCGGTAGTACTCGCGCGAGTGGCGGAATTGGCAGA
>DXDC01000256.1 GCA_019115685.1 Candidatus Agrococcus pullicola | reverse complement strand
CATACGCTGCGGGCACGCGTACAATAACTCCGATAGTTACGACAGGGGGAGCAGCATGGCCGGTCACTCCAAATGGGCCACGACGAAGCACAAGAAGGCAGCGCTCGACGCGAAGCGCGCGAAGGCGTTCGCGAAGTTGACCAAGTCGATCGAGGTCGCGGCGAAGATCGGCGGCCCCGATCTCGCCGGCAATCCGACACTCGCAGATGCCGTGCAGAAAGCGAAGAAGACGAGCGTTCCGAACGACAACATCGAACGAGCGATCAAGCGGGGCGCCGGACTGACGGGGGAGACGGTCAACTACGACACGATCATGTACGAGGGTTACGCGCCCGGCGGCATCGCACTCATGATCGAGTGCCTGACCGACAACCGCAACAGGGCTGCCGCGGAGGTTCGCACGGCGATGACCCGAAACGGCGGGACGATGGCCGACCCGGGCTCTGTCGCCTACAACTTCAACCGCAAAGGCGTTATTTCGATCACGAAAGCCGATGGAGTCACAGAGGACGACATCCTGCTGGCAGTTCTCGACGCCGGCGCCGAGGAAGTCGCGGATCAGGGAGGCGGGTTCGAAGTGATATCCGAGGCGACGGACCTCGTCGCGGTCCGCTCTGCTCTGCAGCAAGCGGGCATCGACTACGATTCCGCCGAACCCGAGTTCGTACCGAACCTCCGGGTAGAGGCCGACTTCGAGACCGCTCGCAAAGTACTCCGTCTCATCGACGCGCTGGAAGACAGCGACGATGTGCAGAGCGTGTACGCGAACTATGAAGTCTCAGCGGAGGTCCAGGACCAGCTCGACGCAGACGAGGAGTAGACGGAGTTGGTGCGCGTGCTCGGCATCGACCCGGGGCTTACCCGCCTCGGGCTCGGAGTCGTCGACGTCACTCCTGCATCCCAAGAGCTCGTGCACGTCTCGGTGCTTCGCACGGGCGCCGGTGAGCCTGTCGAGCAGCGACTCCTGCAGCTCGCCTTGGGTTTGGAGTCTTGTATTGACCAGTACCGGCCCGACACCATTGCCCTGGAGCGAGTGTTCGCGCAACAGAATCTTCACAGCGTCATGGGGGTCGCGCAAATCTCAGGAATTGCACTGCGCGCAGCGGCAGAACGCCAGATACCGATCGCCATGATGACGCCGACGGCGGTGAAGGGTGCCGTCACCGGTTACGGCCAAGCCGACAAGGTTCAGGTGGGAGAAATGGTGCGGCGGTTCCTCCGCTTGTCTGCGCCGCCGAAACCCGCCGATGCTTCCGATGCTCTTGCCCTCGCCATCGCGCACGGAAGAGCCAGCGTCCGAACCGGCGTTGTGCGAGGGTCGGGATCGGGCGAACCGACTGCGGCGCAGCGCGCGTGGGCGGAGGCCGAGGCCAAGGCTCGCCGAGGCCGCTGAAGCGCCTGGCGGCAGAACATTCCTAGACTGGCAGGATGATCGCGCATCTCGAAGGCACTGTCCTGTACGTGGCACCGACTTCTGTGGTGCTTTCGGTGCAGGGCGTGGGTTTCTCGGTTTCCGTAACCCCTGCGGCTTCTGCGAAAGCGCGCATTGGCACGAAACTTGCACTGCACACGAAGCTCATCGTTCGTGAAGATGACCTCGCGCTGTTCGGATTCGACGCCGCGAGTGACCGAGAGGCATTCGAGTTGCTCACCTCCGTTTCGGGCGTCGGGCCCAAGACTGCGATGGCGGTGCTCTCCACGCTGGGGTCCGATGGGCTGGCCGCCGCTGTCGACTCGGGGGATGAAAAGGCGTTCAAGCCGGTACCGGGCATCGGCCCGAAGCTCGCCAAACTCATCATCCTGCAGTTGAGCGGCAAGCTCATCGCCTCGGCAACGAAGGCGGGCGCCTCGCCCGACATGGTGGAGGCTCTTGTCGGGCTCGGTTGGCAGGAGGCGAAGGCGCAGCAGACCCTGCAGAAGGTGCTTGAGAATCAACCCGAACTGGATGGGGATAGTTCGGGTCTCCTGCGCGCTGCGCTGCGGATCTTGGGTGGCACTAAGTGAGCGAAGAATTCGATGCCATAACGGATCCTGCCGCTGCTCCGGAAGATGTTGCCTTCGAAGGTGCGCTTCGCCCGGCGACGCTCGGGGAATTCGTCGGCCAACCCAAGGTTCGCGGGCAGCTCGAGGTGTTGCTGAAAGCCGCCGCTCTGCAGTCGAGGTCGCCAGATCACATCCTGCTCGCCGGGCCTCCCGGTCTCGGGAAGACGACCCTTGCCATGATTATCGGCAATGAGTCGGGGAGAGCCGTTCGGATGGCGTCCGGGCCCGCAATTCAACATGCTGGCGATCTAGCCGCGATCCTCAGCGCGCTGGTGCCGGGAGAAGTGCTCTTCGTCGACGAGATCCACCGCATGGCGAAGAGCGCGGAGGAAATGTTGTATCTCGCCATGGAAGACTTTCGAATCGACATCGTTGTCGGCAAGGGCGCGGGCGCCGCGTCCGTACCCCTCGAGTTGTCCCCATTCACGCTGGTGGCTGCGACTACGCGCTCCGGGATGCTGCCTGCGCCCTTGCGGGACCGGTTCGGGTTTACGGCTCACCTCGAATACTATTCCTCGGAAGACCTCTCACGTGTGATCGCCAGATCGGCCGACAAGCTCGATCTAAGATTGACGGCCGAGGCAGGCGATGAGCTGGCGCGCCGTTCGCGCGGGACACCGAGAATAGCGAACCGCCTCCTGCGCCGCGTCCGGGATTGGCAGCTCGTGCACGAAGGCGGAAGTGACTTGGACGCTGTTCGAGGTGCTCTGGATCTTTACGACGTGGATCAGCACGGGCTCGACCGTCTGGATCGTCAGGTATTGAAGACCATCGGCAGGAGATTCAGGGGAGGGCCAGTCGGCCTCTCAACACTCGCGGCGAGTGTCGGAGAAGAAGCCGAGACGATCGAATCGGTTGTCGAGCCCTTCCTTGTACGTGAAGGTCTGCTTGCGAGAACGCCGCGCGGCAGGGCGCTGACGGACACCGGGATGCGCCACATCGGCATGGACGTAGGTTCAGACCGTCTCGATGGCGTATGATCGTTGGATGCGTGCCCTCATGAGGGTGCCGCCATGATCTACGAGAGGTAACAGGCTTCATGCACGTTCTTACGCACATCGCACAGCAACAGGAGCAGGGCGAGCAGACCGGCTGGTTTGACCCGCTGACGCTCGGAATGCTGGCGCTGCTGGCGGTCATGATCTTCTTCATGTTCCGCAGCTCGAGGAAGCGCAAACAGCAGCAGCAAGACTTGCAGACGAAGATGGTGCCCGGCGTACGCGTCATGACGACTAGCGGGATTTTCGGAACTCTGCTGTGGATCGACGAGGAGAAGACTCAGGCCGGCATCGAGGTCGCTCCCGGTGTAGAGATCGTCGTGCACCGTCAGATCCTGTCGCAGGTCGTCGAAGAGGAAGACCCCTCCGTGGACAGCGAGAGTGACTACAACGACGACTCCTCCAGAGAGGACTAGCCCTTGGGCAAAAAGCGCGCGCGCGTTGGGCGCGCACTCATTTGGCTGTTCGTTATCGGTGCCTTGCTGGCCGGGGTGAACCAGTATTCCGTTCATCAGGGCGAAGGATCTTGGTCACCCCAGTTGGCGCTGGATCTCGAAGGCGGAACGCAGATCATGCTTGCGCCCCTCACGGAAGAGGGTGCGCAGGTCACCTCTCAACAGCTCGATCAGGCTGTCGGTATTATCCGTCAACGCGTTAACGCTTCGGGAATCTCCGAGGCAGAAGTCACCACGCAGGGTGGACAGAACATCGTCGTTTCCATTCCCGGTGTGCCCGACGACGCGACTCGCGAGCGACTGCAGGCCAGTGCGCAAATGGAATTCCGTCCCGTCTTGATCGTGCAGCCCGCAGGCGATGGGCAGCAGCCGGTCGAGACTGAACTGCCTGACGATGGCGAACTTCTCGATGAAGACGGCAACCCTATCGACCTCGAGGAGCTGTTTTCCGAGGACCCGGAGGGCGACGGCACGCAAGAGGACGAGACTGAGGGCGAGGAGCCCGGCAGCGCGATTGTGAACGCGACCGACACCGACCCCAGCGATGAACCGGGCGACGAGGAGGAGTCTCCTTCGGATGAACCGGATTCCACCGAGGAGCCATCGGAGGAACAGGAGCCGGCAGATGCCTCTGACACCGCTTGGATCACGGAAGAGCTCGCTGACGAGTTCATGGCGTTCACGTGTGACCAGGTAGACACGACCACGCCACTGCCCTCGGATCGCGCCGTTGTGACGTGTTCGACTGACGGCAGCATCAAATACATCCTCGGACCGGTAGAGGTGTGGGGAGCGGACATCTCGGATGCGGATGTCGGCCAGGCGTCAACCCCGCAGGGAGTTCCCACCGGTGCATGGGCTGTCAATCTGGAGTTCAACAGCAATGGCACCGCCGGCTTCCGGACGGTTACCGAGCGGATCACGAGCCTCGAGGAGCCGCGTAATCAGTTCGCGGTCGTTCTCGACAACACTGTGCTCATCGCGCCGACCTCGAATGCCGTAATCACCAACGGTCAGGCGCAGATCACGGGAAACTTCTCACAGGAACTGGAAGGCGCTCAGACGCTCGCCGACCAGTTGAAATTCGGTGCTCTGCCCATCGGGTTCCAAGTGCAGTCGGAGGAGACGATCTCGCCACGACTCGGAGAGTCGCAGCTGCAAGCGGGTCTCATCGCCGGCCTCATAGGCCTCGTGCTGGTCGTGGTGTACTCACTGTTCCAATACCGCGCACTCGGGATGGTCACCGTCTTCTCGCTGCTGATCGCTGCAGCACTGACCTACCTGGTGATCACCTTCCTGTCGTCAACGCAGGGTTATCGCCTATCCCTTGCGGGCGTAACTGGTCTGATGGTCGCGATCGGTATTACCGCCGACTCGTTCATCGTGTATTTCGAGCGAATACGCGATGAATTGCGTGACGGAAAGACGCTGATCAACGCCGTTGACAGTGGTTGGCAGCGTGCGCTTCGTACGATCGTCGCTTCAGACGTCATCAGCCTTCTGGCCGCGGTCGTGCTCTATCTGCTCGCGGTCGGCAATGTGCGAGGATTCGCGTTTACGCTGGGTGTCACGACCGTGATCGACCTTGTCATCGTGGCGCTGTTCACGCATCCGGTCGTGCAGTTGTTAGCCAGGACGAAGTTCTTCGGTGGCGGCCATCCGCTGTCGGGGCTCGACCCGCACGCCCTGGGAGCCGTGTATCGGGGTCGTGCGAAATTCCGACAACCAGTGGAGTCCGGTAAACAGGCTCGTTCCGGCAAAGAAGCTGTTCGTAGGCAGACCATCGCCGAGCGGAAGCTTGCTGCGACGAAGGAGCGTGATTCCTGATGCGGAGTATCACCCAGTTCGGTAACAGCCTCTACACGGGGGAGCGTTCGCTTCCCTTCGTCGCCAAACGCAAGCTTTGGTTCGGCATCGCAATCGCAATCGTCCTCATCTGCGCAGCCGGAACGTTGTTGCGCGGAGGGTTCGCCTTCGGC
>DXDC01000255.1 GCA_019115685.1 Candidatus Agrococcus pullicola | reverse complement strand
AAGGTCATGCCGACGCCGATGATCGCGATGGGCGCGACCTGCACGAGCAGCGGCCCTATGGATCCCGCGGCGAGGAACGCGGGTGTCGTGAGCCCCAGAATCACCCAGAGCACGACGATGACCCCGATCAGCACGATCTCCTGGCCGGTGACGAACGGCGGCAGGATCTTGCGGGTGTTGACCCGCTGCTGCCCCGTCTTGACGGCGGTATCGCTCATGCCGCTTCCTCCTCGGCTCCCGCCGCGACCGCGAGCAGGTCGGCCTGCGTTGCGTCCGGCCCGAACTCTCGCACGGGGGTTCCCTCGCGGAAGACGACGACGCGGTCGGAGATCCGCAGCACCTCGGCGAGGTCGGTTGTGATGACCAGCACCGCCGTGCCCTGGTCGGCCAGGTCCGAGACGATCTGGTGGATCTCCTCCTTCGCGCCGACGTCGACGCCCTGCGTCGGTTCCGCCAGCACGAGCAGTTCCGGCCGATCGACGATCTGCCGCGCGAGAATCACCTTCTGCGCGTTACCGCCGGACATCGCACTGATGACCTGCTTCTCACTCGGAGTCTTGACCGCTAGCCGGTCGATGAGCCTGCGGGCGATGTCGCGCTCCGCCCTCGGTCGTACGGTGCCGAACCGGCCCAGCTTCGACAGCGAACCGATCGTCATGTTGAACGCGATGTTCTGAAACGCGAACGAGCCCTGTTGCGAACGGTTCGCCGGGAGCATGCGGATACTGCGGCGCTTGGCATCGGCAGGCGAATCGATGCGGGTCTTCTTGCCGTCGATCGCGATACCGCCAGCGGATGCGCGCCGCATGCCGTAGATGACTTCGCCGACCTCTGCGACACCGGAACCGACGAGTCCGTACAACCCGACGATCTCGCCCTTGCGTACGGAAAGGTCGACGTCGGAGAAGCTTTCGCCAGCTGACAGCCCTTGCAGTTCGAGCACGACGTCACCGCGCTCTCCTGCCTCGCGAGCCCCTTCGCTGAGCGCACCGCCGACCATCCGTTCCGCGATCTCGCGAACGGTGAGCTTCTCGATCGGTTCGTGACCCACCGTGTTGCCATCGCGCATGATGGTGACTTCGTCGGCGATGCGGAAGAGCTCGTCGAGGCGGTGGGAGATGTAGATGATGGAGACGCCGTCCTGCGTCAGCTTGCGGACGACATCGAAGAGCGTGTCGATCTCGCGATCGGTGAGGATAGCGCTGGGCTCGTCGAGGATAAGCACGGATGCGTCCTCCAGCAGTGCCTTTGCGATCGACACGAGCTGCTTCTGCGCGATGGACAGGTCGCCGACCGGTCGCGACGCGTGCTTCGCGTCGAGGCCGACGAGCGCGAGCAGATCCAGCATCCGCGGGGCCTGCGCATTCCAGTCGATGACCGGGCCGCGCGTGATCTCACGGCCGATGAAGAAGTTCTCGGCCACGCTGAGCTCGTCGAAGAGCTGCGGCTCCTGATACACGGTCTGGATGCCGAGCCGGATGGCGTCGGACGTGCTGCCGATGCGCACTTGCTTGCCGTCGATCCTGATCGTGCCGGAATCGGCCGATTCGGCGCCCGCGAGGATCTTGATGAGCGTGGACTTCCCGGCACCGTTCTCGCCCACGAGCGCGTTCACGGAGCCCGGCTGCACGGTGAAGTCGGCGTTGCGGATCGCCCGCACGCCACCGTAGCTCTTCGAGATGCCGGTCATCGTCAGACGCGGGGTCGCGTCACTGGTAGCCATGAGCGTCAATGCTCCTTCATGAAGGGGAGTGTGCGGGTGGGGCGCCGAGCCGTTCCGGCGCCCCACCCTCGGTGAACTATCGACGTTTAGTAGTCGTAGTCGCCCGCGTTCTCGTCGGTCACAATCAGCGGCGGCCCGAGCAGCAGTTCGTTGGTGTCCGCGTCGTACGAGGCCTCCTGTGCGGGGCCCGCCTGGACCTCAGCGGGGATCTCCTCGCCGAGCGCCAGCTGCAGACCGGCCCAAGAGGTCAGGTAGCCGAGCGCCTCGACGTCCCAGATGACCGAGGCAGCCGAGGAGCCGCTCTCGAGGTATGGCTGCATCGACTGCGGCGTACCGAGGCCGACCGTGTGCACTTCGCCGATACGACCGGCGTCCTCAACGGCCTGCGCGACGCCGGGAGCACTGGAGGTGCACTCACCCACAAGACCAGTGAGGTCCGGGTGCGCGTTCATGAGGTCGGTTGCCATCGCGGTCGCCTGCGCCTGGTCCTCACCCGCGTAGACGATGTCGACGATCTCCGCATCGGGGTAGTCGGATGCCGTGTACTCTTCCTGCACCTCGATCCAAGCATTCAGGTTCGCTGCGGTTTCACCGCATGAGACGATCGCGTACTTGCCCTCGCCGCCCATGGCTTCCATGAGCTGGTCCGTGAGTGCGTGGGCGACGCCCTCGACACCGGCCTGGTTCACGAAGAGCTCGCGTACCGAGTCCGGCGCATCGGTGTCGGTCGTGGCTACGCTGATGCCGGCGTTCTGCGCCTCCTGCAGGAGCGGCGCCATCGAGTCCGGATCATTCGGTGCGACGAAGAGCACGTCGACGCCCTGCTGGATGAACGAGCGCACGATGTCGGCTTGTGCGGCAGCGTCCGCGGTTGTCGGGCCCTGATAGAGCCAGTTGAAGCCGAGCTCATCCGCTGCGGCCTGCCCGCCGGTGTTCATGGCTTCGAAGTACGGGATGCCCTGCAGCTTCGGCACGAACGCGACGGTCACATCGCTGGCGTCGCCTCCCCCGTTGGTGTCGCCGTCGCCGCCGCCCGTGTCGTTACGGTCGGTGCAACCGGCGAGCACGAGGGCGCCGGTGGCCGCCAACGCGAGGGCGCCCATGACCTTGCGTTTGAATCTCATTGTCTCTCCTTGTTCCTTCTTGCCGGGCTACTGCCCCGCGCTCCTTGACGCGATCGCGCCATGGTCTTGTGAATCCTGTGATGATGGCCTCGCGAGCGGTGCTACACGCACGATCACGCCCGCGGCTTCCCACTCCGCTACGTCGCTTGCCGGGAAGCCCTCATCGGTGATCAGGCCCGTGACAGCGTCCACTGGGCAGAACGAGTGGAATCCGAACCCTCCGGCCTTATCCGAGGCGAAAACACCATAGATCTGATCGCACGCCTCGGCTACGACTCGCTTCGACTCGGACTCATCGAGCCCAAGTTCCAAGAGACCGCCGAGCGTTGAGAGACCGGTAACGCCGAAGAAGCCCTTCGCAATGCGCCCCCGTCCGGCGAGGTGCTCCGGCCTGGTGCCGACGAGCCCGCTGGACTCTCTGCGCAGGATGCCGCCCGGCATGATGACCTGCGCGCTCGACCGTTCGAAGAACAGTGTGGCCGTCGGGATCGACTGCGTGATGACGACGAGGTCGCGACGGTCGAGAACTTCGCGAGCGATGAAGTGGGCGGTGCTCGAGGTGTCGAAAGCGACCGTATCGCCGTCTTGAATCAGCTCGGCAGCCGCCACTGCGACAGCTTTCTTC
>DXDC01000254.1 GCA_019115685.1 Candidatus Agrococcus pullicola | reverse complement strand
CCGACGTGCGTGCAGATCTTGGAGTAGGCGACGATGCCGTTGTACGACCAGTCCTTGCGCTCCTCCGTCTCGTGCAGCTGCTCTTCAGGCATCCTCACGAGGAGGACGACCGATAGCGCCTTCTGATCGAGGAAGTCGTGTGCGTGGTGGTCGAGTGTCTCCGGGATGACGTGGAAAGCGGAGCCGATCGTTACGTCCGAGGCTTTGATCGGTGTACCGGTCGGGTCGATAGCGAGGCGCGTGCCCGCCTCCCAGGGGGTCTGCGAGATCGCCTCTACCGCGTCTTGAGCCGGAGCAAGATCCCGGAACATGAATACTGCGGGCAGCGGGAACAGCGCCAGTGCCCCTATGAGTGAGTTGCGTATGAGGGACCGACGAGTGAACCCTGACTCTTCGTCACCGAGCTTGAAGATCTCAACTGCTCGTGCGCGTGTCTGTTCCGAACCGCGCGTCGGATGACGATCCTCGGAAATCTCGACGTCGCTCATCAATTGGCGTGCCCAGTGGACGGCACCGAAGCCGATGCCGAGGAGACCGAGGGACAGCCCCAGGCCCAAGAGCAGGTTGTTGATGCGGACGGAGCCGAAGTCCTCCGTGATGGGGAAAGCGAAGTACGCGAAGATCGCGAACACCGAACCGGCCATCGAGAGCAGGAACCACAAGAAGACCTGACGCTCCGCGCGCTTCTCCTTCGCGGGGTGGATGTCCGTCTGCCGTGGCTTGTGCGGCGGAAGTCCCGGGTCGCTGAAGCTATCGGATTGAGTCACGGCAGAGCCGCGGTCGACTGTTTCGACCGCGTGCTCTTGCGGAGTTGCATCGGCATCGTGCTGCGCCGTCATGCTCGTCCTTTCGGTGTCAAGGGGTGTCGGTAAATGCTTGCTGTGGGCCTTAGTTGGGGCGAGATGTCAGCCACACGGTGAGTGCGACGATGGATCCCAGCCCGAAGATCCATATGAACAGACCCTCGGAGACCGGGCCGAGCGAGCCGAGGCTGAAGCCTCCCGCGCTCGGGTTCTCGTCCATGTAGTGGAGGTAGGCGATGACGTCGCGCTTCTCCTCGGGGCTGATGTTGTTGTCGTTGAAGACCGGCATGTTCTGGGGGCCGGTCAGCATCGCTTCGTAGATGTGAGCAGCATCGATGTTGTGGAGGTTCGGCGCGAACTTCCCCTCTGTCAGCGCGCCACCGGCTCCGGCCACGTTGTGGCACATCGCGCAGTTGATGCGGAAGAGTTCGGCGCCGTTCGCGACGTCGACACCGGTTGCGCTGGTGTCGAGCCACTCTTCATCGGGGCTCTCGGGTCCGGGTCCGAACGTCTGGAGGTATTCGCCGATGGCGTCCGACTGCTCCTGCGTGAACATGACTTCGCGCTGGTCAGCCTGCGGGCCCTGGAATGCCATCGGCATGCGACCGGTCATAATCTGGAAATTCACGGAAGCGGGGCCGACTCCGACGAGCGTGGGCCCGTACTCGGTACCAACGGCGTCGACGCCGTGGCATGTCGCGCAGTTCGCCATGTAGAGCGCCTCGCCGTCAGCTGCGGTCAATGCCGCTTCGGAATGCGAGGGAGACTGGGCGTCTGCCGCTTGGTCGACGGCGGTGTAGATTCCGCCGACAACGACAAGGCCCAGAATGAGGAGAGCTGCGCTGGCGAGAGGGTGCCTGCGGCCCGAGGTTTTACGCTTTGCCACGATTCGTTCGTTCCTCTCGTTACTTCAGCCAGTAGATGACGAAATACAGTGCGACCCAGACGACGTCAACGAAGTGCCAGTAGTAGGACACGACGTGCGCACTGGTCTGTTCTTTCGCGGTGAGTCGCTTGACCGCGTAGGCGCGTCCGATGACGAACAGGAACGCGAACAATCCCAGCGCTACGTGGATGCCGTGGAATCCGGTCGTGATGTAGAAAGCCGATCCGTAGGGGCTCGAGGAGATCGTCACACCCTCGGACACGAGTACCGCGTATTCGAAGACCTGCACCGTGATGAAGATCGCTCCCATGAAGTAGGTCAGGTAGAACCACTCGACCATTCCCCATTTGCTGATGTTGAAGCGGCTGCCTTCTCGTTGCTTGCGGCCATGCTCTGCCAGGTGCGCTCCGATCTGGCACGTGAACGAGGAAGCAACCAGGATCATGGTGTTGATGGTTGCAAGCGTGACGTTCAGGTTCGCAGCATTCTGAGCGAAATGATCACCCGTTGCGGAACGCAGCGTGAAATAGATCGCGAACAGGCCGGCGAAGAACATGACTTCGCTTCCGAGCCAGACGATCGTGCCGACCGAAACCGGGTTCGGTCGTTTCACGAGCTGGTTGGGACTCGAGTTCGAAATAACGGTGCTGGACACCCTCACATCCTATCCACAAATGACATTGGTCTTGGACCACCCGAGGCGCGTGGCGGGATGCTTCGGGGCGTGCGGTTCGTGGTCGACTGCGAACCGAATCGGCTTGCGGACATCGGCTCCCTCCCGGGGCAGGCGGCGCAGTATGAGCTTGGCGGAATGCGACCCGAAGCGGTCCGGTGTTGCTGCTCGGCTTGGTGAGTGCGGCAGGTGAGACAGCCCAATGGCGTTGTGAGCGGATACGGCCTCTAAGCTTGTGTTCATGCACGATTTCAACAGCTGGCCGACTGTCCTGGACACGCTGATCCGGGGCGAAGACCTCACGATCGGTCAGGCTTCTTGGGCGATGGAGGAGGTCATGCAGGGCCGTGCCGCTGACGCCCTTATCGGAGGGCTTCTGGTCGGTCTTCGTGCCAAAGGCGAGACGGTCGACGAACTCATCGGCTTCCGGGATGCCGCGCTGTCGAATGCGCTGCCTCTGCCAGGAGGTTCCGAAATGCTCGACATCGTGGGCACCGGCGGTGACCGTTTGCAGACGGTGAACATCTCCACGATGGCCTCGATTCTGGTCGCTGCGAGCGGCGTTCCCGTTCTGAAGCACGGAAACCGCGCCGTTTCCTCTCTGTCGGGGACCGGGGACGTGCTGCAGGTGCTGGGTCTGATCCCGACGGGCGAAGACCCCGAGATCGTGCGCAGCATTTTTGATGAGGTTGGCATTTCCTTCGCCCACGCGGCGCGTTTTCACCCCGGCTTCCGTCACGCTGCCGGTGTGCGCAAGGCGCTCGGTGTTCCGACGGTTTTCAACGTCCTCGGACCCCTTATCAACCCCGCGCGGCCGGAAGCCAGTGCTCTCGGGGTCGCGGACCGCGCCATGATCGAGAAGTTTGTCGGGGTGTTTGCGACGCGTGGTGCGACCGCGCTGGTGTTCCGAGGAGAAGACGGGCTCGACGAAGTCACGACAACCGGGTACACGCAGATGTTCGAAGTCTCGCGCGGCGACGTACTCGAGTATTCCCTCGACCCCCGCGAGCTGGGAATCCCACGAGCACAGCTTGAGGACTTTCGAGGCGGGGACCCCGAGCACAACGCAAAGGTCGTGGAAGCCGTCTTCGCAGGTGCAGAGGGGCCCATACGCGACATCGTCCGACTCAACGCCGCAGTCGGTCGTGCCGCCTGGAGCCTGCATCTCGATCCGCGGGAGAAGGACATCCCTCTTCTGGCACGGATCGAGCGGGAACTCGACGCAGTGACGAAGTCGCTGGATGCGGGGCACGCGACTGAGAAGCTTGCAGCATGGCGCTCCGCGGTGCAGTCCCGCTAGGGGCAGTCAAGCTAGAACCGAATCGCGGGTTGCCGGTTCGGAGCCGGGTGCAGCCCTGGACACTGGTCGAACTCGCCTGGGGTGATCACAGGATGCGTTCGCTGCTGCTGTACGCGACGGTGATTTCAGGAGCCTTCGCAGGGTATGCGCTGCCCTCCATGCTCTCGCAGCCCGCCGACTTCTCCACGGTCATGTCGCTGCGATGGACATCCTGGATCCTGTTCGCGGTCGGTCTTGTCGTCGCGCCGACGCTGCACGGGCACCGGGCTGCCGCATCCTTTGCGCTGTCGCTGCACGTGATCTCGAGTAT
>DXDC01000253.1 GCA_019115685.1 Candidatus Agrococcus pullicola | reverse complement strand
GACCAGCCGCGAACGCGAGGCCATCGCCCGCGACGTGCACGATCTGATCGGACACACGCTCACGGTCGTCAAGCTGAAGTCCGAGCTCGCCGGGCGACTCGTCGACCGCGACCCGGCCGCGACGAAGCGTGAGCTCGAAGCAATCTCGTCGCTCACGGCGGAAGCGATCGCGGGTGTGCGCAGCACGGTCACGGGGCTGCGCGCCTCCGAACTGGATGAGCAACTGGAAGCAAGCAGGAGCGCGTTGGAGTCCGCGGGTGTCGAGCTGCGCGTCGTCGGCTCCCCCGAAGCGATGTCGCCGGCGCAGTCGCTGAGCGCGAGCTGGATACTGCGCGAAGCTGTTACGAACATTCTTCGCCATGCGGAAGCCACGCGAGTGAGCATCGAGTTGAAACCGGGAACCCTGACGGTCGTCGACGATGGCCGCGGCGTCGAGGGGCCGACCGGTAACGGGCTGCGAGGGATGGCCGAACGGGCATCCGCATCGGGCGCCGTCCTCGCCATCGAAGACGGCGACGATGGCGGCACGGCAGTGAGCGTGAGGTGGTGACGGTATGAGTGACACGATCCGTCTCTTGCTCGCCGACGACCAGGCGATGGTCAGGGGCGCGCTCGGTGCACTGCTGAATCTGGAGCCGGACTTGGAGGTCGTCGGCGAGGCATCCGACGGTGCAGCCGCGATTCGCGAGGCTGAGCGGCTGCAGCCCCACGTGTGCCTCATGGATATTCAGATGCCCGGTGTTGACGGGCTGGAGGCCACACGTGCGATACGAGAGGCGAGTGCGAAGACCCGCATCCTGATCGTTACGACATTCGCCAGGCCCGGTTATCTGAAGGCCGCACTGGATGCCGGCGCAAGCGGATTCGTCGTCAAGGACGCTCCGCCCGATCGGCTCGCTGACGCCGTCAGGCGGGTGCACAGCGGGATGCACGTCGTCGACCCGGCGCTCGCGGAGGCGACGCTGTTCGAGGGAGAGAATCCGCTCTCCGAGCGCGAACAGCAAGTGTTGCGCCTCTCGGCCGACGGCAGGCCCGTGGCCGAGATCGCAGCGGAGGTCTTCCTCTCGCCGGGCACCGTGCGCAACCACCTGTCGTCGGCGATCGGGAAAACTGGCGCGGAGAACCGTGCGCAGGCAGCGCGTACGGCGAGCGACAAGGGTTGGATCTAATCGCTGGTCGAGCCGGCCACGGCGATCTTCAGCGACTGCAACGCGGGAGTCGGGAGGCCCACGAGGCGGATCGAGCACTCCAGGTCGCCGTATGCGCAGGCAACGCCCCATTGCAGTTCGGCGGCATTCGGCATCGATGTGATTCGTCGCTCCAACGGTTCTTGCTGCTCCAGCGGGTCGCCGAACCGATCCGTGAGCTCTGCGAGCTGCCGGTCGCGCACTTCGGCGGGAACATCCGGCAGGAGGTTCGGCGCAGCGAATTCGCCGAGGCGTGCGAGTGACCCGCCGGAGCGGATCAGCGCATCGACCAGCTTCGCAGCGTCCAGAGCCTCGGGCCAGGGATCGATGCGCGCAGAAGAGGCGTTCGTGTCGTTGAGCACGCTGCGCAGAATCTCCGTCGCGCGGGTTCCCGCACCGAAGCTGTCGGAATTGGCGAACACGACGACCCCGGTACCCGATGCGGCGTGCCAGCGCATGTGGGACGACCATCCCGGCAGGCCGCCGGCGTGCTGCAGAATCCGGCCGAACCGACGGTCCTGCTCGACCACGAGGCCGTAGCCGTACCCCGCCGACTCGAGCTGCTCTGCGCGCTCAGCAGGGATTTGAGCGGGCGTGAAGGCGCTCTGCATCTCGAGCCTGGTCGTCGGACGAAGCACGTGGGGATGCTCGGGCTCGGCGGTGAACGCGGAAGCGAGGAAGCGCATCCAGCGGCCGATATCGCCGACCGTGCTGAGCATGCCTCCTATGCAGCCGAAGGCGCCGTGCTTGAGGAATGGTTCGTGCCGGAACTCTCGCCCGCCGTCGAAGGTGCGGTACCCCTCGGCGACAGGCGTGTCGTTCGGGAGATCCGCGACAGTGTAGGCGGTGTGCGCGAGCCCGAGCGGCTCGAGGAAGCGTTCGTGCACGACGTGTTCGATCGGCTGACCCGTCACGGCCTCGACGATGGCGCCGACCAGCGCCATCCCGGTATTCGAGTACTGGTAACCGGACCCCGGTGGTAGCGAAAGCGTCAACCCCGCAGCGGCGTATGCCTGCAGCGCATCGCGCGAGAGGTCCAGCTGCCGATCGGCCCACGCGTTGTCCTCTGGCATCCCCGAGCGGTTGCACAGCAGCTGGGCGCACGTGACATCCACGGCTTCCCCCTGCCAGAACAGCCTCGCCTCCGGCAGGTAGTCGCGGATCGGCGCCCGAAGATCGAGTCGACCCTCGTCGCGCAGTGCGAGCACCGCTGCCGCGAGAAAGCTCTTCGACATCGAAGCGATGCGGAACACCGTGTCCGCATCCGCCGGTGTTTCCGCGTGCGCCGCGCCGAACGGATGCGCGACAACGTTTCCCGCTCCGTCGCTGACGGCAGCGACACCGCCTCGGGCGCGCTCGCGCACGTCCGTCGGCAGCGCCCTGGCCATCGCGCGCCGGGCCAGCGTTTCGAAGTCGTGCGCGGCGTCCGAACGATGCGGGTCAGGCACCCCGGACCTCGGCTGCGAACGCGCGGATCATGGCTTCCGCGGCCTTCGTATTGGCTTCGTCGTTCTCTTCAGCGCGGGCGAGGATCGCGGGATAGTCATCGGCGGCAGCCTGTCGTTCGGGGCTCCAGTTCCTGATGTTCTCGACGCTCGATTCGGGGTGGAACTGCAGGCCGCGAACGTGCCTGCCGATCCGGAACGCCTGGTTCTCGATCAATTCGCTGGAGGCGAGCAGCTGAGCGCTGTCAGGGAGACGGGTGATCATGTCCCGATGATTCTGAATCATCGGCGCGCCGTTGCCCAGCTGCCCGAGCACGGGGTCGGCGAGCCCCGCATCCGTCGTCGTGATCATGTACGAGCCACGCTCCGGCGGCCCGAAGTTCTCACGCACCTCTCCTCCCGCGACGTCGGCGATGAGCTGACCGCCCAGGCAGATGCCAAGGGTCGGGAAGTCGGCGTCGATGGCCTGCTGCGCGAGCTCGCGCTCCGGGCGCAACCAAGGGGCCTTGTCGAAGGCGTCGGGCATGAGCCCGCCCCCTAGCAGCACCATGCCCGCGAAGCCGTCGAGTGAACTCGGCAGCCCGTCCTTGCCCTCGACGACCACGGGCTCGATGCCCTCTTCTTCCAGCCAGGTCGCGAGCCGGCGCGGACCGCCGCCCTCCCAATTGATGATGACGAGTACGCGGGGCTTGGTCACGGTGTCTCCTTCAACGTTGCAGTGTCGATCGCCGGCAGCAGCGCGGCCGGGCGGGGAGCGGGCGGTGATCCCGCCATGAATGCGCGGTAGTCGTCGTCGGATGCCTCGAGCGTTCGCAGGATGTTCTCGTGCGCGAGCAGCGCGAGCTCGCTCTGAGACCATCCACGTCCGCGCAGTTCGCGCAGGAGGCGCGGATACCCCGCGACGTTCTCCAGGCCCGACGGCATCGCGTCCGTGCCGTCGTAGTCGGCGCCGATGCCGACCGCCTGCACTCCGGCGACATCGCGGATGTGCTCGATGTGATCGGCGACGTCAGAGACCGTCACGTCGGGGGCTTCGCCTGCCGCTCCGGCCAGCACCCAGTCACGGCGTGCCTGGGACACGAAGCTCGGCACGAACGCGACCATGACGACGCCACCGCCACGACCGATCGACTCGATGACATCATCGGGGACGTTGCGCGGATGGTCGCACAGTGCGAGCGCGCAGGAGTGCGTCACGACGACGGGCCGGGTCGACGTTTCGAGCGCATCCCGCATCGTGTCGGGCGACACGTGCGCGAGATCGACGAGCATACCGATACGGTTCATCTCGCGGACGACCTCGTGGCCGAAGTCGCTCAGTCCGCCGTGTCTGGCGTCGTCGGTCGCCGAATCGGCCCAGTCGGTCGTGCGCGACCAGGTCAGGGTCATGTAGCGGGCTCCGAGTCTCGCGAACTGGCGCAGCGCGGCGAGCGATGCGCCGATCTGCGCCCCTCCCTCGACGCCGATGAGCGAGGCGATCTTTCCCTCGCGCATCGCTTTCCGGATGTCCGACGCGGTCGTCGTGAAGCGCAGGTCGTCGGGGTAGGCATCGATGAACCGGTGCACGAAGTCGATTTGCTCCAGTGTCGCCGTCACCTGGTCTGCTCCCTGCAGCACCGAGTCGACCCACACCGACCAGAACTGTCCGCCGACACCGCCCGAGCGCAGGCGATCGATCGACGTGTGCAGGGCGTCGATCGGCCGCTCGAGGCCCTCGGTCGAATAGCCGAGATGCTTGCGGCTCGCCCACGCGAGATCGTTGTGGCCGTCGATGACGGGGATCACCGTGTCGCCTCCTGCGTCGCGCGATGCTGTTCATGGGTTCTTGCCGCGTGTGCGCGGATCCAGTCATCGCGCACCTCGTGACCGATGCCGGGCCCGTTTGGCACCCGCACGACGCCGTCGTTCGCGATGACCGCAGGCGCTATCACGTCTTCCGCGTAGTACTTGTCGGAGCCGGAGACATCGGAGGGGAGAGTGAACCCCGGCAGCGACGAGATCGCCACGTTCGCCGCACGGCCGATGCCGAACTCGTGCATGCCGCCGCACCAGGCCGGTATGCCACCGTCGACCGCTGCGTCGTGAGCGAGCTTCGCTGCCGTCAACCCGCCCATCCTCGAAACCTTGATGTTGACAACACGGCCGGCATCCAGCCGCAGCATCGTGTGGATGTCGTCGACGTCCACGATCGACTCGTCGAGACAGATCGGGGTGCTGACGCGCTGCTGGAGCCGTGCGTGGCCGACGAAGTCCCGAGCTGCGAACGGCTGCTCGAACATCGTGAGTTCGGCGGCATCGAGCCTTTCGAATATCGTGAAGCTCGCTTCATCAGCCAGAAAGGCGGCATTCGCGTCCACGTGCAGCAGGAGCCGGGGGAAGGCGTCGCGCACAGCCAGCACGGGCTCGACATCCCAGCCGGGAGCGATCTTCAGTTTGACGCGACGATAGCCCGCATCGACCTGTCGCTGCACCTGCTCGAGCAGCTCGTCGACGGTCGCTTCAATGCCGAGCGAGACGCCGGCGACAACCTCCGACCGCACACCCCCTAGCGCGTCCGCGAGAGCAACGCCGCGGGCGCGAGATGCGAGATCCCATGCGGCTATCGAGTAGCCCGACTTCGCGAACTCGTGCCCTCGGATGCGCGCCCACGCCCGTTCGAGCACTGCTGGGCTGTCCGCCTCCGTCGACAGCAACGCCGGCGCAAGGTAGCGCGTCGCAACGCCCCACGCGGTCTCGACGGTGTCGGCGCTGAAGTACGGATGCGTCGGCGAGGCGATCTCGCCCCAGCCGACGCGACCATCCGCGTCGGTGAGTTCGACGAGAATGTGCGTCAGCCCCGACTTACGGTGCGAGCTCGTCTCGAAGCTATGCACGAGCGGCAGGCTCAGCTCGTACAGGCGCACTCGATCGATGCGCATCAACCACGCTCCCGTTCTGCCTCTGGCAGGTACGTGTCGAGCTGCTCCGAGATTCGATCCCGCAGCGCGAGCCGCCTCCTGGCTCCCTTCGCGCTGGCAGTGGTCAGCGTGCTCAACAGGTGGCAGACCGCCGCCGCGGCGGTGGGAGAATCGGCGTAGGAAGCCGAGCCCGTGCGCACTTTGATGCGGCAGGCGGCGATGTCCGCAAGCGGGGCCGCCTCGTCATCGGTTATGACGATGAGCTGACCGCCTGCCTCCTGGAACAGCTGCCCTATGCGCACGGACTCGCGGCGATAGCGACGCATCGAGAACACCACGAGGATGTCCGTGGGGCGGACGTCGGACAGCACCGCGAGTTCGTCAAGACTCTTACCGTCGATGAGGAAGACGTTCGAGAGCGTTGCCCCCAGATCGGCGGTCAGCAGCTGCGCGTACGCAGCCGATTTTCCTTCCCCCAGAATGAATCGGCGACGAGCGCCGAGGATGAGCGCAGCGCCGCGAGGGACGTCGCCGGAGTCTTCGAGTTCTTCCAGCGTCTCGGCAAGTGAACGCGTTTCCGATTCGATAACCCTGCGCTGGATGATCTCGGCGGAAACGTTCTTGCGGAAGCGTGCATTGAATCGATCCCGGGGAGAGTCAAGCGAACGATCGTGTTCTGTTTCGCTCATGCGTGTTCCTGTTCTGTTCCAAGGGACTCTCTCGGTACTGCGAGGTATGCGGCGGTGTCGTCGCTGACGATCGAACACCCGATCAGCACGTGTCGCTCATCGAACGTCGCCCGCAGTGTTTCGGCGATGCGTTCGCTCACGCGGGAGCGAACTTCGGCGGGAACCGCGTTCGCGTCTGCCGGCAGCGGTATCCATCTGTCGTTGCCGTTCCCGGCGACGGCGGTCCCCCACCGGGAGCGGCCCAGGGTGGGGGGCGGGGTCGGCTTCGGGCAGCGCTCGCGGTTCGCATCCGCCGGCAGCTCCCAGTTGACGAGAATCCGGTCGCTCTCTCGCCGCTCGAAGTACCGCGGCAGGAATCCGACGCCGACTGCCTGCAATGAGTCGAGGTTGAAGTGCGCGTTCCTGACCAGCAGCGGATCAAAGGTCCAACGCATCTCCCGGTGGCCGACGCGGGCCGCCTCCTCGGCCTGCAGGTACTTCAGCGTGCGCCCGAGACCCCTTCCCTGCTGCCGATGATCGACCACAGCTGCCTGGGAGAAATGAAACGATTGCCCGTCGTCGATTCCGGCGAAGCCGTACGCGTAACCGACGAGTTCGCGAAATTCATCGAATACTCCCACGGATGATCCGCCGTGGTGGCAGAGCGAGGTCACCAGATTCGGGTTGAGCGAGAAGGAGGGGTCTGTGTAGCCGAACACCCGACGGTAGAGCGCGTCGGCCTCCCGCAGCCCATCTGGATCGTTGAGGCGCGCCGCGGAGTAGCCTTGGGGCAGCAGTGATTCTGCACGGAGCGACGTTGCTTGCATGGCGCGATTCCTAATGGGGAGGGCCGGTGACCGTTCACGGCCGGTGTAAAGCGTGTTCGGACAGAAACATAGCATGAGATACGTCACGGATTCTGCCCCCGGAGTAGTCCAGTTTGCTAATTTGCTCGCGAATCCAGGGCATTGAGGCGCGCTCGCGGCTGCAGATACGATTCAAATGATTGCATTTCGCAGGGCTTTGGTGTTGCATGGCACTACCGCACAATCTTCCATTGGAGAGCCCCACATGATCCCGCGCGACGCGTATCTCGACAGCGCACCGCTGCAGCCCGGCGACACGGTCGCCTTCGTGTCGCCCGCGGGCCAGTGCAGTGCCGAAGCGCTGGAGCGCGGAAAGCAGTTCTACGAGCAGTGGGGTCTGAACGTGCTCGTCGGGGAGCATGCGCTGGCAAAGCACCCCCGAGCCGACTATCTGGCCGGCACGGACGCGGAACGGCGCGCGGATCTTGTGGCAGCGTGGCTGAACCCCGATATCGATGCGGTGGTCAGCACGCGCGGCGGCTACGGTTCACTCAGATTGCTCGACGGTATCGACTGGGCCGCGATGCGCACCGCAGCGGCGCGGCGCGATGGCCGACCGAAGCTCCTGACTGGATCCTCGGACATCACGGCGCTGCACGAAGCGTTTCGCGCTCACCTGGACGTGCCGACGCTGTTCTGCCCTATGGCGACGAACGACGTGTTCGGGAAATCGACAAGTATCCGAGACGATGTGCACAGGTGGCTGTTCCAGGCCTGGCGCGGGCAAAGCCTCGTCGGCCCCGCGACCGAGGTGCTCGCCCCGGGGATTGCCGCCGGACGCTTCACGGGCGGAAACCTCAGCCTGTTGGCGAGCGCGCTGGGGGCCGCGGAAGCCGAACGGCAGCCGGACGGCATCCTCTTCCTCGAGGACGTGACGGAGAAGCCGTATCGAATCGATAACTTCCTGACGCAGTTGCGCAGGGCCGGGAGCTTCGACAGCGTCAAAGGCGTCGTGCTGGGTTCGTGGCACGAGTGCGGCGATCTCGATGCGGTGCGAGCGCTCATGGAAGAGGAATTCGGCGAGTCGGGAATCCCCGTGCTGTGGGAACAGGGTTTCGGCCACGACCCCGACGCGATCTCGGTGCCGTTGGGTGTCGAAGGGCTGCTGGACGCGACCGGGCAAGAGCCGGTCCTGACGGTAACGGAGGGCGTATGAGACTGCCGGAGCTCGACCCGCGCGCGAAGTGGAGCATACGAGTCGTCGACGCCGATTCGGGCCAAGAGCTGCTCGCGCACGAACCCGATGTCGTCTGCGAGACCGCAAGCATAGGCAAGGTCTTCCTGCTGCTCGAGGTCGCGCAGCGACTCGAAGACGGTCGATTCTCGCCCGACGATCGAATTCGCATAGAAGACGAGCACAGGGTCGAAGATTCGGGGCTGCTGTATCGCATGCGCGACCAACGGATCACGGTAGAAGATGCCGCGCTGCTCGTCGGGGCCGTCAGCGACAACCTTGCGACCAACGCACTGATCGGGATGTGCGGGCTCGACGATGTGCGAGCAGTCGCGAAGCGGCTCGGCCTCGAGCGAACCGAGCTGCACGACTACATCCGGGATGCGCGGCTACCGGGAATGCCGTGGACGCCATCGTTCGGAACAGCGCGAGAGCTCGCCGACGTCATGCGCAGGCTCGCGCGCCGTGAGCTCGGAACAACGGCTGTCAGTGAACGGGTGCTCGGCTGGTTGGCGGCCGATACGGACACGTCGATGCTCGCCGATGCGTTCCTGCTGGACCCGCTCGCCCACGCAGAGCCCGAGTACCAGGGCATCGAACTGCACCACAAGACCGGCAGCACCTCGTTCGCCCGCATCGACATCGGCCACGCCCGCGGCCCTTCGGGAGCGGTCGCCTACGCCGTGGCCGCGAACTGGCGAGACTCAGATGTCGACCTGCGGGCTCCCGTCATCGACGCGATGCGCGAGATCGGAGAGAGCATCCGCCGCCGGATCACGGGGCTCGAGCGGAGCGCGCAGTGAGCATCGAGTTCCCGACGCACGACGGCATCCGCTGGTCGGTGCTCGTGCAGGATGCTGACACCGGTGAGACCCTGCTGAGCGAGCAGCCGGAGCGAGTGCTGAGCACCGCATCCATCGGCAAGCTCTTCCTGCTCCACCGCCTGCTCGCCGACGTGGACGAGGGGCTTCGCCGACTCGAAGACACCGCGACGCGACTGCCGCACGAGATGGTCGGGGCTTCGGGGCTCTGGTCGCGAATGCAGGCGGATACGTTTTCGCTGTACGATCTCGGGCTCTTGATCGGCGCCGTCAGCGACAACGACGCGACGAACGTGCTGGGTCGGGTGCTGGGAATGGAGCGGGTGCGTCAGCATGCTCGCGATCTCGGATTCGAGAACAGCATCTTGCACGACGTGGTGCGCTGGCCCATCCCGCCCGGATACCCGAAGCGGCTCTCGGAAGGCAACGCGAGCGAACTTGTGCGATTCGTGCGGATGATCGCAGACGGCGACGGACTCAGCGAAGGCGGTCGCGACACGCTCACCGGCTGGCTCGGAGCGGGAGTCGACCACTCGATGGTCGCGCAGCCGTTCAACTTCGACCCGCTCGATCACGACTTCTTCGACCGGGGCCTGTGGCTGTGGAACAAGACTGGCACACTGCGCTCGGTGCGCGGGGACGTCGGCATCGTGATGACCGGAGAGCGACGCGTCGCCTACGCGGTGCTCGCTCAGTGGGATCAGGGTAAGGACCCGCGGGATGCCGTACTCGCAGCGATGGCCGAGGTCGGCGGCTTGCTGCTTCGCGCTCTGGCGTGAGACGCATTGCCGGCGTTAGCCGACGGCGAACATCGCCGTCGAGAAGCGCACTCGGCTTGCATCAGAAAACTTGAGTTGCCTATTATCAAGTTAAGGAACATCGGGCCTCTTGCCGGTTGACCAGGGCAAGAGTGCAACAACAACTCAAGGGGGGAAACCATGGCCAGCAACTTGGACCTGTTCCGTGATTTCGATCGGGTATTCAACCAGGCGACCCGTGGGCAATCCGCGTTCGGTATGCCGATGGATCTGCACCGCGAAGGCGATCGATTCGTTGCCGAGATCGATCTGCCCGGAGTCGACCCGTCGAGCATCGATATCGACGTCGAGGACTTCACGCTCACGATTCGTGCCGAGCGCAAGTCGACTCGCAATCTCGACAAGAACCAGTGGGTGACGCGTGAGCGCAGCTACGGCACCTTCGCCCGGCAGCTCAGCCTGGGGCGCGGTCTCGATCTCAACCGAATCGAGGCGGATTACGCCGACGGTGTCCTGACACTGTCGATCCCGGTCGCGGAGGACAGCAAGCCGCGGAAGGTGCAGGTTCGCCACTCCACTGCCGCCGAAGCCGTGGCCGTCGAGGGTGGGGAGTCGCAAGAATCAAGCGCTGAAACCGCCGAGCGCTGATCGATAAGGGCAATCGGCAACCGCCGAGCGTACTCCCGTCACACCCCGTGTGAGGTGCGAAAAACTTCGAAACATGACCATCATGTTTCGAAGTTTTTCGCACCCTGGGTGC
>DXDC01000252.1 GCA_019115685.1 Candidatus Agrococcus pullicola | reverse complement strand
AACTCGCATCAGGGGTTCAAATCCCCTAGGCACCGCCAATGTGACGACCGATGACGTATGCGACGAGATAAGTCGCGTGCTGGAGGGTTGTCGTCAGGAAGCCCTGGGTCATCGGCCCGGGGTTTCCTTCGCGTTGCACCATTGGGCCCGCTCGCAATGTTTCATCTGTCACGGTGCGCGAATCCCAAGCCGAGATGCGGCAGGTGTCCGGCCCTCCGGAAAGACTATTTTCGACCCCGCACCAAAATCGAGTGGTCGGCCCTGCACTGTGGTTGCCGTCCGAATTCGTTCGGATCTCTGCAACCGATGGCTTTCCACGACGGCAAGGTCATACGATCAATGACACGCCTCTGTTCGTCGTCCCTTGCGCCAGGCGCCTCGCGCGCCACGAACGAGGGTGGAACACCAGCCAGAACGATTCTTAGAGAAGAGAGTTATCCATGCCCCAGTGCCTGCCTCGCGCTGACCGTACCGGAAAGAGATTGTTCGCAGTAGTCGCAATCGCTGCCGCTGGGATGCTGGTCAGCGCGTGCGGAGGAGTCGCTGAGACGGAAAATCCGTCATCCGAGGACGACGTGCAAGAGGAAGCGGGCGACCTGCTCGAACAGTACGACGAAGAGGATTCAGCAGGGGTAGATGCCTATCGCCTGCTCAACGTCGAATCCTGCACGGAGATCGAAGAGATTGTTCAGCCCCTGCTCACCAACGGCCAGTCGCTCGTTTCCAACGAAGTGACGAATACGGTTTACCCGGACCCCGCCCCCTATTCGTTCGAGTGTTCATTCGATATCGACGGCGATGACACGGCGTCGGTCTCGGTCAGGGGCTTCGCAGACTTCAGAAGCGATTCGCTCGAAGACCTGCGTCAGGACAGTGGGTCGCGAGCTACCGAGCTCACCGCCGATCTCAATGCGATCGTTTTTGTAGACGATCCGGCTGAGGCGGTTCCGTCCTATCTCGTGCAACTCGCGTCTCCGATCGCTCCGTTGGATGGGCTTACCGGTTACGTATCGATTCGATTCCATTACCAACCGCGCGAGCTGTCCAACAGTATGCCCGGAGAGAGCGATGTCATCGACGCTCTCTTCGCCCTCCTCGAGCACGCCGACTAAGAGCCCGAGCCATGAGGCGGCGTGTATTGCGCCGTACCCGATGTGGATCGCGGGGCTGCATCGCGCCTTTCGGGCCACTGCCACGAATTCGATGCACCGGATCGCGCCTTTCGGGCTACTGCCAGGTCTGGGAGCCGTTCCTGCGGACGGATCCGTGGAAGCACCGCGCATCCACGCGGTAACGCCCTATTGGCTTAGCCTCCAAATCCGAACAATGTACTCGACAGGTCGGAACAGCCCCCGACGGAAGGGGCGTGGTAGCCCTACCCCGGTCGCTGCCAAGGCGGGTCCGAAGCGATTGCCCCTTCTTGGATACGACGAACAGCGGCAGCAGTTTCCGCCATCGTTAGGCTAGTTCCGTGACCCGCATCGTCATCGCTTCACCAGAAGGCCATACCGGAAAGTCCATCGTTGCGCTCGGGCTCATCGATGCGCTGAGTCGTAGGGTGCGACGCGTTGGCGTCTTCCGGCCCGTCGTGGGCACAAAACGAGACGCCGTGCTGACAGCCCTGCTCGAACACGATGCGGTCGTCACGCAGGAGCGCGATGCCATTGGCGTTGACTACGAGAGCGTGCACGAAGATCCGGCACGGGCGCTCGCCACGATCGTCGATCGTTTCCACGACGTGGATGATGCGTCCGATGCCGTTGTGATCCTCGGCTCCGATTACACCGATGTCGCGAGCCCGGCGGAACTCGAATTCAATGCGCGCGTCGCAGCGAACGTCGACGCATCCGTCGTGCTGGTACTCGGTGGCTTCGACCCCGACACGCGCGAGCCACGAACAGCGGAGCAACTGCGGCAGCTCGCCGTCGTCGCGCTCGGCGAACTCAGAGCAGAGCACGCGTCGCTCGGGGCGATCATCGTCAACAGAGCAGCCTCGGATGCCGGCGCGATTCGGAATGCGATCGCCACCGCCATCGACGTGCCGGTTTCGGTCATCGAGAACAACCCGGTGTTCTCCGCGCCGACGGTCGGGGATCTGTTCGCGGCAGCCGATGCCGACTTCGTGCGCGGCGACGAGTGGCTGCTGGATCGGCCCGCGCTCGGCACGGTCGTCGCAGGCATGTCGATGGAGAACGTCCTAGACCGGCTAATCGACGGCGGCGTTCTCGTGGTGCCTGGCGATAGATCCGACGTTGTCGTCGGCGCGCTGCTGGCGCAGCAATCCGAGACGTTCCCGACCGTGAGCGGCATCATCCTCAACGGTGGATTCGATCTGCCGTCTTCCGTGCAGCGGTTGCTGGATGGCCTGGGCCTGCCGCTGCCAATCGCGAAGAGCTCGCTCGGCACGTACGACACGGCGCGAGCGATTGCACACACTCGTGGGTCGCTGCTGCGCGGAGCAAGAGAACGGCGGGAGCTCGCACTCGCGACCTTCGAGAAGAGCGTGGACGTCCCGAAGCTACTCGACAACCTCGAAGTGCAGCAGTCGGGCGTCGTCACTCCCTTGATCTTCGAACACAAACTCATCGAACGGGCTCGAAGCGCTGCGCGCCGTATCGTGCTGCCGGAGGGGACGGACGACCGCATCCTTGAAGCCGCGGCGATCGTCTTGCGGCGCGGGGTTGCCGAGCCGATCATCCTTGGCGACGAAGCGGCCGTCAGGGCTCGGGCATCCGAGCTCCGCCTCGATCTGACGGGTGCACGCGTTGTGCCGACGACGTCCGGGGAACTGCTCGAAAAGTACGTTGCGGAATACGGCCGGTTACGCGCGCACAAGGGTATCACTGCCGACCAGGCACGAGATCGGGTGCAGGACGTCAGCTATTTCGGCACGATGATGGTGAAGATGGGGGATGCCGACGGCATGGTCTCGGGCGCCGCGCACACGACCGCACACACTATCCGCCCCTCTTTCGAGGTCATCAAGACAAAACCCGGTGTGCGAGTCGTCTCGAGTGTGTTCCTGATGGCGCTCGCCGACCGAGTGCTGGTCTACGGGGACTGCGCGGTCATCCCGGAGCCGACTGCCGAACAGCTCGCCGACATCGCCGTCTCTTCGGCAGCGACCGCCGAGGAGTTCGGCATCGAGCCGCGCGTCGCGATGCTGTCGTACTCGACGGGCGAATCGGGTAGCGGTGAGGAGGTCGACAAGGTTCGGGAGGCGACCGCGTTGGTGCGTGAGCGCGCTCCGCAGTTGCAAGTCGACGGACCCATGCAATACGACGCGGCCGCGGATCCGACCGTTGCCGCCAAGAAGATGCCGGGCAGCGACGTCGCCGGCCGGGCGACGGTATTCGTCTTCCCCGATTTGAACACCGGCAACAACACCTACAAGGCGGTGCAGCGCTCTGCGAATGCCGTCGCGATGGGCCCCGTGCTGCAGGGTCTGAACGCACCCGTCAACGATCTTTCGCGCGGTGCGACCGTTGCCGACATCGTCAACACGATCGCGATCACGGCGATTCAAGCGGCGGGCCGGGCCGAGGTCGAGGAGTAGTCATGACCAGTGTGTTCGTCGTCAACGCAGGGTCTTCGAGCCTGAAGTATCAGGTGCTCGAAGTGGAAAGCGGAGAGAGCCTTGCTTCCGGGCTTGTCGAGCGCATCGGTGAGACGCGAGCGATTGCGAAACACAGCGGCGACGACGCCGAGTTCGAGGAAACGCTGCACATCCACGACCATGCCAAGGCGTTCGGATGGGTGCTGCGGCAGTTCGAGAGCCTCGGCCCCCAGCTCGACGGGATCGACCTGGTCGGTGTTGGTCACCGTGTCGTCCAGGGCGGTTCGCGCTTCGATCGCGCGGTCATCATCGACGGCGATGTGCAACAGCAGATCGAGGAACTCAGCCCGCTCGCCCCGCTGCACAACCCCGCGAACCTGGTGGGCATCCGTTCGGCTCGCGCAGCATTTCCCGCGCTGCCGCACGTCGCCGTGTTCGACACCGCCTTCCACGTGACTCTGCCGCCGGCAGCCTTCACGTATGCGATCGATCGGGCCGTCGCGGCAGAGCACCGCGTGCGCAAATACGGATTCCATGGCACGAGTCATCAGTTTGTGTCGAGACGGATGGCCGAATTGCTCGACAAGCCGCTTGCGGAGACGAACACAATCGTTCTCCATCTGGGCAACGGCGCCTCGGCCTGCGCTGTGCGAGGAGGCGAGTCGATCGAAACGTCGATGGGGATGACGCCGCTCGCGGGTCTCGTGATGGGCACACGTTCCGGCGACATCGACGCGAGCGTGCTGCTGCACCTCTCTCGTATGGCCGGCTATTCGATCGATGAGCTCGACCAGCTCCTGAACAAGCGATCCGGTCTGCTCGGCATGGCCGGGTCGAACGATATGCGCGACGTCAGAGCCGCCGCGGGCGCCG
>DXDC01000251.1 GCA_019115685.1 Candidatus Agrococcus pullicola | reverse complement strand
AGTCTCTTCGCAGTCGTCGCCTATTCGGTGCCGGGTCTCAGATTCAAGGAAATCCCCGTGCTCGACTCGATCACGTCGAGTACGCACTTCGTGAACCCTGCCGTCTACGGCATCGTGCTGGCGGGAACCGCTTGGACGCCGCAGCTTGTTTTCGTGCTCGTCGCCTTCTTCCTGTGGGGCATGGCGAGTCACGCGTTCGGAGCCGTGCAGGACATCGTGCCCGATCGTGAAGGCGGCATTGCGTCGGTGGCCACGGCGCTCGGTGCGAAGGCGACCGTGCGCCTGGCCGTCCTGCTCTGGATCGGAGCCGGTGGGCTGCTGTTGTTCACGGGATGGCCGATTGCGCTGGCTGCGGCGCTCGCGCTGCCGTACATAGCGCTCGCGGCACCGTTCTGGAATGTCAGTGATGCCGATAGCGGCACGGCGAACCGCGGTTGGCGGAGGTTCCTCTGGGTCAACTACGCTTGCGGCTTTCTCGTTACGATGCTGTGCATCGTGTGGTGGATGCTCGAAAGGAGCGGCGCATGACCGGCTCTGTTCTTGTTCTGGGTGCGACCGGATACGTCGGTCGCCGCCTCATACCGCGATTACTGGAGGCGGGCTACGACGTCAGGGCGTTCGCCAGGGATCCATCCCGCTTGCGCGATGTCTCCTGGCGCGATCGCGTGGATGTCGCGCAGGGCGATCTGACCGACTACGACAGCCTGACGGATGCGATGCGGGGCGTCGACGTGGTCTACTACCTGGTGCACGCGATGGCCGCGGGCGGGGACTTCGGAACTGCCGAGCTCGAGCAGGCGAGGAACGTGGCGCGAGCTGCGCGAGAGTCGGGAGTGAGCCGCATCGTCTACCTCTCGGGCCTGCACCCCGCCGACGAGCAGCTCTCGAAGCACCTCGCCTCCCGAGTCGCCGTCGGCGAGGTGCTGTTGGCCTCGGGGGTGCCGACTGCCGTGCTCGAGGCGGGGGTCATCATCGGGTCGGGTTCGGCCTCGTTCGAGATGATCCGCCACCTCACCGAAGTCCTGCCGTACATGCCCGCTCCGCGCTGGGTGCGCAACTTCGTGCAGCCCATCGCCATTCGCGATGTGCTGCACTATCTCGTGCACGCTGCCGCACTGCCCGAGGGCGTGCACGGCGCCTACGAGGTCGGCGGCCCGGACGTCTTGCGATACGGGCAATCGATGAACGGCTACGCGGTCGAGGCGGGGCTCCGGCAGCGCCCCATCGCATCCCTGCCGCTGCTCACGCCCTGGCTCGCTTCGCAGTGGGTGAACCTTGTGACACCGGTGCCGCGCGCCATCGCGATGCCCCTCATCGGCTCGCTCACGCACAACTGCGTCGTCGGCGATCGCAGCGTCGATGCCGTGATCGAGCCTCCCGAGGGAGGGCTGACCGGGTATCGGAAGGCCGTTCGTCTCGCCCTCGCGAGGGAGCGGGAGGGCGACATCGAATCGAGCTGGCGGGCCTCCTCACCCGCCGGAGCACCTTCCGACCCGCTGGAGGGAGACCCGGCATGGTCAGGGGCGACCGTGCTGCAGGATGCCCGGGAGCGGCAGACGAGAGCCGCCCTGGAGGCCGTGTGGCGAGTCATCGAATCGATAGGAGGAGAACGCGGCTGGTATTCCGTGCCGCTGCTCTGGTCGGTACGGGGCCTCGCGGACAGGTTGATCGGCGGGGTCGGGCTGCGACGAGGGCGCCGGGACGCGGAGCGTCTGCGCGTCGGAGATGTCGTCGACTGGTGGCGGGTCGAAGAGATCGAACGCGGCAGGCTGCTCCGTCTGCGCGCGGAGATGCGACTGCCCGGTCGGGCCTGGATCGAGCTGAGCGTCGAAGAGGAGGGGGAAGGCAGCAGGTATCGGCAGCGTGCGGTGTTCCTGCCCCGCGGATTGGCCGGGCGGCTCTACTGGTTCTCGCTCGTACCCGCGCACGCGGTGATCTTCTCGACGATGGCGGCGCGCATCGTCGCAGCGGCTGAGGAGCGGGAGTCATGAGAATCTGGTCGCTGCACCCATCGCAGCTGGACCGGCAGGGCCTGCTGGCGTGCTGGCGGGAGACGCTGCTGGCCCAGGCAGTGCTGGCCGGACGGACCCGCGGCTACACGCAGCATCCGCAACTGCAACGCTTTTATGAGCAGAACCACCCGCTTCGCGCAGTCGGCAGGTACCTCTCGGCCGTCGCGGACGACGCCGATCGGCGCAGTTATCGATTCGACCGGACACGCATCCTCGAGCCCGGAGACGTGCCGCAGATCCCGGTCACCGATGGTCAGCTCGCCTTCGAATGGCAGCATCTGCAGCGGAAACTTGCCGAACGGTCGCCCGAGCTCGCGGGCGGGGTGCCGCATCCGCATCCACTCTTCCGTGTTGTTGCCGGCCCGATCGCCGACTGGGAGCGGACGTAGTTCGTGCCTAGCCGGGTGGGCGTAGAGCGACCGCACACCCCGCACGCTAATCGAGGCAGAACTCGTTGCCCTCGACGTCTTGCATCACGAGACAGGATTCGTTCTCTTCGTCGGCAAGCAGGAGCTGCAGACGCTTCGCGCCGAGCTTCTCAAGACGGGCGCCCTCGGCTTTGAGGACGCCGAGGCGCTCCTCACCGCTGAGCCCCGCGACGACACGTACGTCGAGATGGACGCGGTTCTTCACCGTCTTCGACTCCGGCACGCGTTGAAAGTACAGTCTCGGCCCGACGCCCTCGGGGTCCTGGCACGCCCACGACGACCCCCGCTCCTCTTCGGGCTGCGCATCGTGGAAGGCGTCCCACGATTCGAAGCCGGGCGGAAGGGGAGGATCCACGTAACCGAGCACAGCCTTCCAGAACTCCGCGACCCTGCGGGGCTCTTCGCAATCAAACGTAACTTGAACCTGTCGAACAGCACTCATGGCAACCCAGACTATTCCCCTCTTGTGCGAGAGAGCGGGTAACCGCGTGCCAACCGTGTAGCCGTGTTCAGCAACCCGTTACCGATGGGTGAGAAGCTGAGGTATGGCCCAACGAGAGTTTCCAGACACCGTCATCGAGCAACTGCGCTCGGTTGCCGCGGAAGCGGGAGTCGACGCGAACGGCGACCTTATCGAGAGAATCCTGCGTACGGGCATCGGGCTGGGCGTCGACGGGACGCAACGCGGCGACCTCAAGATCGCGACCTCCGCGATCACCGAGATGCGCTCCGCATTCCGGCTCTTCGCCAGATACGTCGATCGCCCGAAGGTCACCATCTTCGGTTCCGCGCGCACGCAGCAGGACGACGCGCTCTATAAGATCACCGAGTCTGTCGCCTCTGCGCTCGCGAAACGCGACTGGATGGTCGTTACGGGCGCCGGGCCCGGCATCATGCAGGCGGCGGCCGAGGGCGCCGGAGCAGAGTCGTCGATCGGCGTATCGATTCGTCTGCCCTTCGAGGCCCCCAACGCAGTGCTCTCCGATGAGGTCAACCTCGTCACCATGCGGTACTTCTTCACCCGCAAGCTCATGCTCGTCAAGGAGTCGAGCGGATTCATCTGCGTTCCCGGCGGCTTCGGCACGCTCGACGAACTGTTCGAACTGCTGACGCTGCAGCAGACCGGGAAGGCGACTCCCGTGCCCATCGTGCTGCTCGACCGTGAGGGCGGCAGCTTCTGGACGGACCTCCGCGCCTACGCTGACAAGCAATTGATCCCGGCGGGAGTCATCGCGGAGGATGATTTCGAACGCATCCTCATCACCGATAGTGAAGAGGCCGCGGCTGCTGAAGTGACGGGCTTCTGGCGCAACTACCATTCGCTGCGGTGGGTGCAGAGCGACCTCGTGCTGCGGCTGCGTGAGGAGCCGAGCGAGGATGAGGTGCGCGAGTTGAACGAGCGATTCGGCGCGCTGACCGAGTCGGGCATCCGTGCGACCGGCCCGCTTCCGCCGGAGGTCGCGGATGACGACGACGTGCAGCAGCCGCGGCTGGTGTTGCGGTTGAAGCCGCGGGAGGTCGGCCGCCTCCACAAGATCATCCGCGGCATCAACGCGCTACCCAGTGCTCCCGCGGTCGCAGAGGCGCACTAGGCGTTCCGCCCGGGTCGAGCTCTCGCAAGACCCTGGCGTGACCGCGAAGGTTTAAGGGAGGATAGGTTGCATGAACGGACTGCTACGACCTGCTGGGGACCGTTGGGTCGCTGGTGTCTGCAGCGCGATCGCCCGCAGATTCGGATGGAGCGTCGGCCTCGTCCGTTTGCTGACGGTCGTCTCTGTCTTGTTCCTCGGTCTCTCGCTGTGGGTGTACATCGTTCTCTGGATCCTGATCCCGTCGGGACACTGACCCGGCATCATCGTGGCGAAGTGACGGAGCGGCGAGTTGACGAGGCGGGGTTGCCCGCGGCTGTGGCGGGCGCTCTCGGCGGCCACGACGACGAGCGTGCGACATGATGGGTGCATGAGCTCAGCTGATCCCTTGGCGCTGGAGCGACAGGTGTGTTTTGCACTCACCGTCGCGTCACGAAGCGTTGTCGCGGCGTACAAACCTGTTCTCGACCCGATGGGTATCACGCACCCGCAGTATCTTGTTCTCCTCGCGCTCT
>DXDC01000250.1 GCA_019115685.1 Candidatus Agrococcus pullicola | reverse complement strand
TCTCCAGGAGCAACGCCCTGTCGGATGCCGTGAGAATGCGTCTCACATCGGGCCCCGGCTCTCACGACGCGAGGGTCGGCAGCTGCTCGCGATGGTCACGCTCGACTCCCGGCGAACGGGCGGAGCTCGATACCGGCTGCGTGCAGAGCGGCTCGTGTCTCTCGCGCCATCGCGATGGCCCCCGCGCTGTCGCCGTGCACGCATATGGAGTCGGCTCGCACCGGCACATCGATGCCGTCGATCGAGCGCACGACGCCTTCGTGCGCGAGCCGCACCATGCGGTCCGCAACGGCGTCTGCGTCGTGCAGCACTGCACCCGGTTCCGATCTTGAGACGAGCATGCCCTCCGCCGTGTAAGCGCGATCCGCGAACGCCTCCGCGGCAGTCTGGAGCCCGGCGCGCTCCGCGATGTCGAGAACGACACCGCCCGCGAGCCCCAGGAGTACGAGTTCGGGATCGATCGCTTTGACGGCATTGACGACGTCACGCGCTTGTCGCTCATCGTTCGCAATCGTGTTGTACAGGGCACCGTGCGGCTTGACGTAGACCACTTCGCCGCCGACTGCCTTCGACAGGGCCACGATCGCTCCGAGCTGATACTCCACCTGCGCCTGCAGCGTTGCGGAATCGACGTCGGCGGATAGTCGGCCGAAGTTCTCGAAATCCCGATAACCGGGATGCGCCCCAATCGTCACGCCGTTCTGCACCGCCGCAGTCAGCGTGCTCTTGATCCCTTCCGGGTCGCCCGCGTGAAAGCCGCAAGACACGTTAGCACTCGTGACGATCCGCAGCATTGCTGCATCGTCACCGACGACACGTGCAGGAGTGTTCTCTCCGAGGTCGGAGTTGAGGTCGATGGACACCACGTCACTACCCTTCCGCCTGGCGGATCGCACGGAGGTCGCGTTTCAGCTCCTGCAGTTCGTCTCGAAGCCGGGCCGCCAGTTCGAACTTGAGCTCACCGGCCGCTGCCTGCATCTGTTGGGTGAGATCCGCGACGAGGGTCTCGATCTGCTCCGCACCGTCGAGCTGCGACCGATCACCGCTGAGCCGCGGTGTCGGCGACCCGGCCTTTCTTCCTGCCAGGAGCTCTTCGCTGTCCTGCTCCTCGCGGGCGAGCACTTCGGTAATGTCGGCAATCCGTTTGCGCAATGGGGTCGGATCGATACCGTGCTCGGTGTTGTAGGCGATCTGGAGCTCTCTACGGCGATTCGTCTCATCGATCGCCGCTCGCATCGAGTCCGTGACTCGGTCTGCGTACATGTGCACTTCACCGGATACGTTTCGGGCGGCACGACCGATGGTCTGGATGAGTGACGTCGTCGACCGCAGAAACCCCTCCTTGTCAGCGTCGAGAATCGCCACGAGAGACACTTCGGGCAGGTCGAGTCCCTCCCTGAGCAGGTTGATCCCGACGAGCACGTCGAATACGCCGCTTCGAAGCTGCGTAAGCAGCTCGACACGACGAAGCGTGTCGACATCGGAGTGCAGGTATCGAACACGAACACCGGCCTCGGTGAAATACTCGGTCAACTCCTCTGCCATCTTCTTGGTCAGGGTGGTGACGAGCACGCGCTCTTCCCGCTCGGATCTCACCCGGATCTCTTCGAGGAGATCGTCGATCTGGCCCTTCGTCGGCTTGATCTTCAGTTCTGGATCCACAAGTCCCGTCGGGCGAATGATCTGCTCGACGACGGTGTCGGCGCGACCCAGTTCGTAGGATCCGGGCGTTGCGGAGAGATAGACGGTTTGCGTGACCCGATCCTGAAACTCTGAGAACTTGAGCGGTCGGTTGTCGAGGGCGCTCGGCAGGCGAAAGCCGTGGTCGACCAGCGTCCTCTTGCGGCTCGCATCGCCTTCGTACATTGCTCCGACTTGCGGAACCGTTACGTGGGATTCGTCGATGACGATGACGAAATCATCAGGGAAATAGTCGAGCAGACAGTGCGGCGCCTCTCCGGGCTGTCGATTGTCGATGTGCCGGGAGTAGTTCTCGATGCCGGAGCAGAATCCGATTTGCTCCATCATCTCGAGATCGAACGTCGTGCGCATCTGCAAGCGCTGAGCCTCCAGGAGTTTGTCCTGAGACTTCAGTTCTTCTAGTCGAATGCCAAGCTCTTCCCTGATGTCGCTGATTGCTCGCTTCATTCGCTCTTCACCGGCCACGTAGTGAGAGCCGGGAAAGATCGAAACCGCTTCGAGGTTCTCGATCAGATCTCCCGTCAAGGGGTGCAGCGTGGAAAGCCTGTCGATCTCGTCTCCGAACAACTCGATGCGGATTGCCAGCTCCTCGTACATCGGGATGATCTCGATCGTGTCCCCACGTACCCGGAACGTGCCGCGCTGAAACGCAACATCGTTGCGCTGGTACTGCATGGAGACGAACTTGCGCAAAAGATCTTGGCGATCTATGCGCATGCCCACCTGGAGCGCGACCATGGCCTCGAGATACTCCTCCGGTGTCCCCAGTCCGTAAATGCAGGAAACGGTGGAGACTACGACGACGTCGCGCCGAGACAGTAGTGAGTTCGTTGCAGAATGGCGAAGTCGTTCGACCTCGGCGTTCAGCGAACTGTCCTTCTCGATGAACGTATCCGTCTGCGGAACGTACGCTTCCGGCTGATAGTAGTCGTAGTAGGACACGAAGTACTCGACCGCGTTGTTCGGAAGCAGGTCTCGGAACTCATTCGCCAACTGTGCGGCGAGCGTCTTGTTGTGAGCGAGAACCAGG
>DXDC01000031.1 GCA_019115685.1 Candidatus Agrococcus pullicola | reverse complement strand
CAAGCCGACCGTTCAGACGAGTGCCGTGGGATACGAGCAAGCCGCGGTCGAGGTGTACGGTGGTCCGCTGATCGGGTCCTGGACGGATCGTGAGCTCGGGTTCGCGGGGCGGGTCGTCGATCGCACCGGTCACGAGCACCTCGTGAGCACGGGCCCGATTGCGCGCATCCCGCAGCTTGCGATCCACCTGAACAGGGCGGCGAACGAAGAAGGGCTGAAGCTCGGAAAACAAGCGCATACCGCCCCGGTTCTTTCGACCACGTCGTCCGGCGGGCCGGGGCTGCTCGGTGCGCTCGCGGAGTCTGCGGGAATCGCAGCGGAGGACATCGCCGGACACGATGTCTACGCGTTCGACGCGCATCGCGGAGCGCTGTTCGGCGCAAACGATGAGTTCATCGCCAGCTCGCGCATGGACAACCTCACGAGCGTGCACGCCTCACTGGCTGCGCTCCTGCGGGCAACGTCGGAGGGCTATGCGGGGCGAGACGTACTGGTGCTTGCCGCGTTCGATCACGAAGAGGTCGGCAGCGAGACCGTCAGCGGAGCTTCCGGCCCCATCCTGGCCGATGTGCTCACGCGAACGGGCCGCGCTCTGGGGAACGACGAGGATGCGAGGCTCCGCATGTTGCGCAGATCGTGGTGCGTCTCGAGCGACGCCGGCCACGCAGTGCACCCGAACTACGTCGGCCACCACGACCCTGCGCACCATCCGGTACTCGGGCAGGGTCCGCTGCTGAAGGTGAACGCGAACCAGCGATACGCATCCGATGCCGCCGGCGCGGCACTCTGGAATTCCGCCTGCGAAGCTGCCGGATCGCGGGCGCAGGCCTTCGTCTCCAACAACGATGTGCCGTGCGGCTCCACGATCGGGCCGCTCACAGCGACTCGGCTGGGCATCCGGACGGTGGATGTGGGAGTCCCGCTGCTGAGCATGCACTCGGCAAGGGAAATGGCAGCGGTCTCCGACCTCGCCGCTATCGCGGGGGCGATCGAGGCCGTGTACGCCGGACGGTGAGTCTCTCGCACCCGACACCCGCCGTGCGGGTTTACCGCGCTGGCGCCAACTCTAAGAGTCCTCTCATACCGGCCTCACGCTTCCCGTATACGGACAGGGCTAGCGTTAGAAGTACGTAGAAGGGACACGTGTGAAAAAGCTGACACCGTTCGCCGCGCTTGCCGTGGCGGCGCTTGCACTGGCCGGATGCTCTGGCACCGGTGATGAGACCACCGATCTGGGCGATGCCCCGCAAGGGACTTCGGACACGACGGAAACGGCCATGCCGAACCAGAACGACAGCGACGAGAGCACCGATGCCGTCGACACGGAGTACGACGAGCGGGACGTGCGCGCGCAACACCTCGACATCGATCACGAGCAAGCTGTCGACATAGCGTTGACGGAGGCCGGCGGCGGATTCGTGTTCGCACTCGAGCTCGACCACTCCAGGCATCACGGTGAGTGGGTCTACGAGGTGGAAGTCCAAGACGGTTCCACGCAGCACGAGATCGACATCAGCGCAATGACGGGTGACGTCGTTGAACACGACACCGACTCCGACGACGATCGCGAACGTGAGATCACCTTCGACATGACGCCCGACGAGGCGTTGTCGCTCGCTGATCAGTTCAAACCCGACACCGTGCTCGAGGGCTGGACGCTCTCCTGGGACGACGGTCAGCTCGAGTACGAGATCGACGTCGAGCCGGGTGACGACCTGATTGTCGACGTGGCAACGGGCGACGTCCGCGAAGACTGACCCGTCCAAGCGAGCACGAAGGATTGTCCCGCCGCTGTTCCAGGTGCTTGCCAACTTCTCGGTCGCCGGACGACGAGACAGTGTTCCTGCGGCGTGTCGCCGCCCAGCGACCGAGAAGTTGACGCGATTCTGTTGCGCTTCGGCGGGCGCGTGAAGACAGCGGTCAGGTCAAGCTGAAGTCTGCGCGGGGGAGGAGGAGTTCCACTTCACGTCCGTCGAGCTTCAAACGTCGGACGCCCTCGGCCAGCATTCGCTTGCCGACGGAGTTCATCGTCGTAACCATGCGGAGGTCGATGACGACGTCGCGTTCGTCGTCGGGGATCTCTGCGAACCTGCGCAGCGCGAGCTCTGCCGTCGAGAAGATCACCGGGCCCTGCACGGCGATCAGGGGTCGGCCATCCTCGCTTTCGTCCCGCGCCCCTATCGCGTCGATCGATGGCGCGGGAAGCTCCATGATGTGCAGCCCCATGTCGCCGGAGAGCCGTTCGAACAGCTGTACACCCCGCACGCTGTTGCCGAAACGGTCGAGACGCGGTGAAAACGTCCCGATGCCTGCCTGCCCGGGAAGCGCTCCGAGTATACCTCCCGAAACGCCGCTCTTCGCGGGGATGCCCACCTGCGACAGCCAGTCGCCGGCGGCGTCGTACATTCCGCAGGACATCATGACCGACAGCACCTGCCGGCAGACCCACTGGGGAACAACCTGCTCGCCGGTCAACGGATTCTTCCCGCCTCCCGCCAAGGTTGTCGCCATGACGGCGAGATCGCGTGCAGTGACGAGCGCGGAACACTGCTTGGTGTACCCCCAGACCGCCTCGTCGGGCTCGACGTGGATGAAGTCGTTGCTTCTCGCCATGGATGCGAGAGCCACGTTTCGGTAGCGCGTAGCGTATTCGGACTCCAGAACCGCTTCGTCGACGTCGAGCGTTCTTCCGGCAAAGCGCGACAGTCCGTCGATCAGCACAGCAGCACGGGCTTCGTACGGAATCGCGGGGTTTCCGACGAGCGAGTGCGTTGTGATGGCGCCGATATTGATCATGGGATTCCGTGGCCGGCCGGTTGCCGATTCGACGGACATCTCGTTGAACGCGTCGCCGCTCGGCTCGACACCGACGTGGTCGAGCACGACGTCGAGGCCGCGATCGCGCAGTGCGAGGGCGTACGCGAACGGCTTGGAAATCGACTGGATGGTGAACTGCGCGTCGGCGTCACCCGCCGCGTACACCGTGCCGTCCGGGGTGCACACCGCGACCGCCAGCTGGGCGGGATCGACGTTCGCGAGCTCGGGAATGTACGAGGCGAGTTCTCCGTCAGCGTCGGCGGTGCATCCCTCGATGAGTTCGGTCAGGTAGTCGGGAACCGGTGTTCGCATACTGACAATCTAACTCCGCAGCGGCTCTCCCGGCAGCGTCGAAGCCTGTGGGTTCGCGATGCGCATGATGGTGTGACGCCCAGCAGCCGGCGCAGGGTCGCGTCTCTGCAGTAGTGCCCACGGCAACGTCATCAGTGACCAGACCGTCAGTATCAGGCCGCCCGCAACCCCCAGATAGAGTGGCCAGCCGCCCATGAAGTCCAGTAGCGATGGCCCTGCTGGAGCGTGCGCGAGGTACCCGTAGTTGGCACCCGAGATCGCGTTCACTGTGGCAGTTATACCCGCCCAGAGCAGCAGAGCACCGAAGGCGACCGCCAAAGACCACCAGGTAGGCCTGAACCCGAAACCGAAGATCAGCACGAGCGGTGCGACCAGCGCGAGCGAGTGGAACAACCAGTACGACACGAACTCGATTTCGGGATGCGTTATGTAGTTCAGGTCGGGTGTCACGAGTGACTGCAGATTCAGCGTGAGTCCCCAGTAGTAGGTGATCGACACGAGAGCCGGGCTGCGCGTAATGAGCGCGATCGCGGTGATGATACGCAGCACATCCGATAGGTGCACCGGCAGCGACTGATCGAGTGTGAAGTTCGCAGGCAAGAAGTCCCAGATCGTCCAGCCCACGGAGAGCGCCAGGTAGAGCCAGCCGGCGGTGGCAAGCGATCGTTTGGCTCGCTGTGTGAGCCCGGTTCTTCGTGCCCAAGCGATGGCAAGTGTCGTGATGACGACGAGCGCCAGCAGCATCGTAACGTGCTCGATGCCGTACATCGGCATGCGTGCTCCGGGCACCATTGCGAGAGCGGTCACACTTGCAGCATAGGGAATGTCTCCGCTGCGGCAGGGATGCCTCTCCGCAGGCAGGGGGATGGGGTGCAGTGTCGGTGAGCGCGGCACGGGAGGACTGCCTTGCGACGGTATCGCGGCCGGCTCGAGGCCCGTTCGGTCGTTCGAGGTGCACGCTCCTCATAGACTGGGCTCATGCAAGATTCCGCTGCCGTCCAAGCCTTCTGGAATCGCGCTCGTGCCGCCGTTCCCGAGCTTCCGGAGCCGCTGCCGGAAGCGTGGGCATTCGGGGCGACGCCCGAGCACGCGGACGGTCTGCTGGCGCTGGTCCTCGCCGGAGTGAAGACCGGCACGGCATCCTCGATGCGGGACTACGAGACCAGCGGCGATACCGTTCCGGAAGAGGGGGAGTTGAGCGTGATCCTCGACGGAACCGAACGGCCCCGCGCGGTCATCCGGACCACCGAGCTCGTTGTCGTGCCGTTCGATCGGGTAACCGCTGAGCACGCTCGCTCGGAAGGAGAAGGAGACCGTTCGCTATCGCACTGGCGGGCTGTGCACGAGCGGTACTGGCGAGAGCACTCCGAGAATCCACGCGGCTTCGCCCCCGATATGCCGGTGCTCTGCGAGCGATTCGAAGTCGTGTATCGAGAGAGAGATGCCTGATCGATTCGAAGGCGCGGCGTTCACTTCTTGGCGCTGAGCAGCACCGAAAGCCCCAAAGCACCGAACAGGGGGCGGTAGTAACGTCTATCGAGCTCGCGGAAACGCTTCCCCGCCTTTTCGGGAAGCCCCAGCAAGGTCAGTGCCGCATCCCCTCCGGCAGCAGCCCGAGCGAGGAGCGCAATGCCCATGATCCGCCTGAGCCCGATCGCGATTCGTCCTTCGCCGAGACCACCTGCCGCAATCGCGCCGCCGGCAAAGGCTGCGCCGGCGACGACCAGAGTTGCGTTGGCATCCGGCAGCGCTTTCGAATTACCGACAACGGCCCTGCTCAACTCCTTCTTGTTCCTCGCCGGCCACGACGACCCCGATGCCCACACCGCGTGGAGCGCGCCCGCCGCGGTGAGTCCAGCCCATCCGATCAATCTCAGGGCTTGCCTCCCTCTGCTCATAACACACCCATCCTAGGGCCCGAGCAATGGCCAGTGACGGGCGGTTGATCGACATGGAGTTCTTCGCACCGGCTCGGAGTCTCTACCGGAAAGCAGGGTTCAGCGTGTGCGATCCGTTCGGAACCTACCGTAGAGGATCGGAACAGCGTGTTCATGACGCTCGCCCTGTGAGCGCACACGTCTCCTACAGCGTGTAGCCTTCGGTCCTGCCCGCTCGGTTCGGCCTCCATCCCAGCTCGGGCGCTACGTGCTTCGCAAACGATTCGAGCACGTGGAGGTTGAAGGTCGTGCCCAGCTGGTTGGGAATCGTCAGCATGAGGGTGTCAGCTGCCATGACCGCGGCATCCTGGCGCAGCTGCTCCACGAGACGGTCGGGTTCGTCGGCGTAGGTCTTTCCGAACGTCGACCTGAACCCGTCGATGATGCTGACCTGGTCGTGCCGTTCCCGTGAGCCCAGCCCGAAATAGAGCCGGTCGCGATCGTTCATGATCGGGAAAACGCTGCGGCTGACCGACACGCGCGGCGTCCCGTCGTGCCCCGCATCCCGCCACGCCGTGCGGAAGATGTCGATCTGCTCTGCCTGGAGGTCGGAGAACGCATCGCCCGTCGCCTCCGTCAGCAGCGTCGAACTCATCATGTTGACGCCGAGCTCTCCGGTACGACGAGCCGTGTCGCGGCTGCCGGCACCCCACCAGATTCTGTTGTCCAACCCGGGGGAGTGCGGCTCCACGCGAAGTCGCTGATGCCGGCCGTACTGGGCGGGGTCCGCTGCCGCGAGCCGTTCTCCTCGAATCGCCCGTAGAAACAGGTCGAACTTCTCCTGCGCGAGATCGGCACCTCTGGGGTCTTCGCTGCCCGTGTAACCGAAGGCCTCCCAGCCCCGCAAAGCGGGCTCGGGTGAACCCCGGCTGATGCCGAGCGCGACTCGGCCGTCGGCGATGAGATCGAGCGCAGCTGCCTCTTCGCCAACTGCAGGGGGTTCTCGTAGCGCATGTCGATGACTCCTGTGCCGACCTCGATATTCTCGGTCCTCGCGGCGATCGCGCTGAGCAGGGGCATGGGTGATGCGGATTGCTTCGCAAAATGATGTACGCGAAAGTACGCGCCATTCACGCCGAGACGATCTGCCCCTATCGAAAGGTCGATCGCGCTGCGCAGCGACTCCGCCGCGCTCATGCCGCCGTTCGGCCCGGCACCGTAATGCCCGAAGCTCAAGAATCCGAATGCTTTCATGGTGCCGGCCTCCCCAAAATCGTTTCTAATTTGAAGCAACTGAGCCCGGGGGAGAAATATTCCGTCACACCGGGAACCTCGCAGGTGTAAAATCGACTGATCGAGTACACTTGCCTGTGTCGCGGCTGTTCTGCGCCGACTGCGCCCTCCGTGACACAGCATCGCACGACCGACGAGGTCGTGAACGTACTACCCGGATGGTCGTCACAGTCCCATCCGCAACGTAGGTGATCGAGGAGACGCATCACAGCATGACAGTGCAGCAGGCTTCACCGTCGCGTGCCCACCGAGACGAAACGGGCGTTATTCCGCGGCTTGCTCGCGCGGCAAGGGAGGTCGAGTCGAGCGTGCAGCGGCGTGCGGCGAGCCGCACCGGACGCACGAAGTTGCAAACCGTTGCGATCCTCGTCCGCGAAGAGCGAGCACGCATCAAAGCCGACCCGAATCTCTCGAGCGCGAAGCGCGCGGAGGAACTGAAGCGGCTCGACGGCATCGCTCTGATTCTGGCGAAGTCGGCGTCCAAGGATCCGACGCTGCTCCCGCTTCTGGGTGAAGGCGCCCCGGTCTCGGATGCGGTTCGCAGCTTCAAACGTGAAGTGCTACTGGCGGCCGGATTGGAGCCGGAACCCGAGCCGGAACCGCAGCCGGTCGCCGAGGAAGACGTTCCCCAGGAGACATCGAAGCGGGTCGTGCCGCCCAGCGTGGCGGCCAGCCAGCTCGCACGCCCGTTCCTCGAACCTGACCTCTCACTCGCCCGCAGGAAGCCGGATCTCGATCGGCTCGCCGGATTCGACCTGCTCGACCCGCTGTTCCTGTCTTTCGAAGTCGGAGCCGATGGCCGACCGGCGTGTATGGAATTGCCGGAGACCGGCACGGCTCGTGCGCCCAAAGGACTCGAGCTCATGCAGCATCAAGAGCGTTTCGTGGCAGCTGCGCAGAACGGCCACCGGTCGTTCCTGCTCGCCGATGAGCCCGGCCTGGGAAAGACAGCGCAGGCGCTCCTCGCGGCATCGGCGGCCAAGGCGTATCCGCTGGTGGTCGTCGCTCCCAACGTGGTGAAAGTCAACTGGGCCCGCGAAGCCGAGCGGTGGACTCCCGGGCGCTCCGTCACCGTCGTACAGGGTGACGGCAGCAATGTCGACGGCTTCGCAGACATCGTCATCGTGAACTACGAAGTACTCGACCGGCACGTCGGCTGGATGACGAAGCACGGGTTCAGAGGCATGGTCGTCGATGAAGCGCACTTCATCAAGAATTCCGAGTCGAAGCGTTCGAAACACGTCGTGCAGATCTCGAAGGCGATTCTGGAACGTGACGCCCGGGCCCTGATGCTGGCGTTGACGGGAACACCGTTGATCAATGACATCGAGGATTTCCGAATGATCTGGAAGTTCCTCGGCTGGATCGATGACAAGCAACCGAACGCGGAACTCACCGAACGCCTCGAGGCCACGGAACTCACACCCATGGATCGCAATTTCTACCGCGAGGCGCGTAAAGCCGTCATCGACATGGGGATCGTGCGGCGCAGAAAAGAAGACGTCGCCGCGGATATTCCCGAGCGTCGTATTGCAGACCTGCCGGTCGAACTCGACGAGTCATCCGCTCGTGATATCCGTGAGGTGACCTACACGCTCACTCGCCGCATGGTGGAGCGCTACGACCGAGTACTCGAACGCCAGGAGCTGCCGAAGACCACGCTCGACGAAGACCTCATGAGGCGAATCGCTCGCAGCGAGCTCGACTCGGACGACGGTGCCTCGCAGGAACAGAACGTGTTCAGCCTGGTGCGTCAGATCGGTAAAGCGAAGGCGACCCTGGCGGCGGACTACGCAGCGCAGTTGGCGCGCAGCGTCGGTAAAGTCGTGTTCTTCGCAAAGCACATCGATGTCATGGACGAAGCGGAGCGGCACTTCCGAGAGCTGGGCATCCGACACACATCCATTCGAGGCGATCAGACCTCCGCGCAGCGTCAAACGGCGATCGACGCGTTCGTCGAGGAGGAGAGCGTGCAGATCATCGTCTGCTCGTTGCAGGCGGCGGGCGTCGGCGTGAACCTGCAGGTCGCATCCAACATGGTGCTGGCCGAACTGTCGTGGACGAACGCCGAACAGACGCAGGCGATCGATCGCATTCACAGGATCGGACAAGACATGCCCGTTGTCGCATGGCGAATCGTCGCCGCGCAGACAGTCGATACGCGGATCGCCGAGCTCATCGACTCCAAGGCGTCGCTCGCCGCGAAAGCGCTCGACGGCAGCGACACAACGGCAGAGGACTCCCACGACTTGCAAGAGAATGCGCTATTCGAAATGCTGCGCGAGTCGCTCGCGGATCGTTTGCCACCGCTGTAACACTGTGTCGAAGGCTGTGGATGCGCGCAGAGCTTCCCCCTAGGCTGGGGGCATGACACACATCGCACTGTTCGGAGGCCACGGTAAGATCGCACTGCTCGCGACGGAGCAGCTGACGCAGGCGGGATACGCTGTGCGCTCCGTGATCCGAAACCCGGAGCAGGCGGATGCGATTCGAGCTCGCGGGGCAGAGCCGTTCGTTGCGGACATCGAGCAGCCCGAAACGGATTTCGCGGCGATCCTCGACGGCATCGACCTGGTGATCTGGTCAGCCGGTGCCGGCGGCGGTAATCCCGCTCGCACGAAGGCCGTCGATCTCGAGGCCGCTAAGCGTGCGATCGACGCCGCCGTGAAGCACGGCGTTCGCGACTTCCTCAACGTGAGTTACAAGGGCGCTCGGCCCGACCACGGAGTCGAACAGGACAACCCGTTCTGGCACTATGCGGAAGCGAAGGCGAAATCGGATGCCGCGCTTCGCGCCTCCGAACTGGACTGGGTGATCCTCGCTCCGACGTCGCTCACACTCGAAACCGGTGCCGGAGAGGTGGATGCTGAGATCACGGTGCAGGATAGTTCGGGTTTCGACGCGGCCCTGCGCATCGATTCCGGCGGTACGCCCATTGCCCGTGAGGACGTAGCGACCCTCATCGCTCAGCTCGTGCCCGCGATGGTCGAGGGGCGAGTGCATCACGTCACGGTTACCGCAACGGGTGGGACGACGCCCATTCCGGACGTCGTCGCCGCGACCGTCGAAGCCGTCAGAGAAGCCTGAACCTCGTCGTCAGGCGATATCGCTCTTCGCGCGTTCGATGCGTTCCCAAGCGAGTGCTTCCGCTGCCGCCAGCGGCGTGATCTCGCGCTCACGAGCCGTCGCGTAGACGCGCTCCAGCGTGTGTCCGACTGCCAGGAGACGCTCTTCGATCTCGTGCTCCGTGAGGCCTTTGCCAACTCCCTCGAGATGAATCACGCCTCCGGCGTTGACGACGAAGTCGGGGGCGTAGACGATCCCCCGTTCGGCCAAGAGGTCGGCGTCGGATGCTCGCCCCAGCGGATTGTTCGCGGGCCCGACAACGGCTCGAACGGGCAGCGAACGAATCGTCTCGGCGGTCAGAACGCCGCCGAGACCCGCAGGGACGAAGACGTCGCCCTGCGTCACCAGGGCGGCGTCCGGGTCGATCCACTGAGCCCCGAGCTCTGCAGCGAGCGAGCGCTTCGCAGGAGCGATGTCGGTGATCGAGAGGGTACCGCCGGCGTTCGCGATCAGTCGGGCGAGACGGGAACCGACTTGCCCGAGCCCCGATATGACGAAGTGCCGTCCGGCGATCGCATCGTCGCCGAATGCTTCGCGCAGAGTCGGCTTGATCGACGAGAACACGCCGAGCGCAGTGCCACCGGCCGGCTCGCCAGCCCCTCCCGTGTCCGCGGGAAGACCGACCACGTGCTCGGTGCGCTCGCGCACGACAAGCATGTCGTGCTCCGTCGTGCCGACATCCTCCGCAGTGCGGTATCGGCCGCCGAGCATTTCGACGACATCACCCAGGTCGAGTAGCGCGGCCCGTCGGCGTTCGCCGTCCAGACGCTCGCCCCGCGGCACCATGATGACCGACTTCCCGCCACCGGCGTCCAGGCCGGCGACGGAGTTCTTCCTGGTCATCGCCGCTGAGAGTCGAAGAGCGTCCGCGCTGGCCTGAGACCAGTCGTCGTACTGCCACACCCGGCACCCGCCGAGTGCCGAACCCAACACGCTCGAGTGCAGGGCAACGGTGATCGTGAGACCCGAGCGGTCTCCTGTCGCAATGACGACCCGCTCATGGCTGTAGTCGGGCATTGTGGTGTTCGCGTTCATGGGCGATGCTCCTCATCGAGTTGTGTCTGCGGATCGCGCAGCTCGATACTGAGTTTGGCCATTCGCGCCCACGGATGCAAACCGACGCATCCGAGCGTGCGCCATGATGGAATCGAGGTAGGTGACGATGAACGAACTGCACAACCGGAGTGAAGTCGATGAGCTCGTCGACTTGCACAGGAAAGGCGCGAACGGCGCGCGTCTGCAGGAGGATCGGGGGGTCCTTCCTCCGTGGCGGGAGGGGTACCCCTATGACACCAAGATGAAACGCAAGGAGTACGACAGGACCAAGCGCCTGCTGCAGATCGAACTGCTGAAGCTGCAGTCGTGGGTGAAGAACTCCGGTCAAAAGATCGCTATCCTCTTCGAGGGGCGCGATGCGGCCGGCAAAGGCGGGACGATCAAGCGATTCATGGAGCACCTCAACCCTCGCGGCGCCCGGATCGTCGCCCTCGGCATACCGACCGACCGGGAGAAGTCTCAGTGGTACTTTCAGCGGTACACGGAGCATTTACCGGCAGCGGGCGAGATCGTGTTCTTCGACCGTTCCTGGTACAACCGGGCGGGCGTCGAAAGGGTCATGGGCTACTGCACGCCAGAGCAGTACCTCGAATTCATGCGCTCGGCCCCCGAGTTCGAACGGATGCTGATCGACAGCGGAATCCATCTCATGAAGTTCTGGTTCTCGGTCTCGGAACGCGAGCAGGCGGCGCGGTTCGCAGCGCGCTCCAAGGACCCCTTGAAGCAGTGGAAGCTTTCACCCACTGATCTCGCCAGCCGCGACAAGTGGCAGGCCTACACGGAGGCGAAGGAGGCGATGTTCTTCTACACCGACAGCCGCCACGCTCCCTGGACCGTCGTGAAGTCCAACGATAAGAAGCGCGCCAGGATCGAAACGATGCGCTACGTGCTCAGTCAGTTCGAGTATCCGGAAAAGGACGAAGCGGTCGTCGGCAAGGTGGACAAGAAGATTGTCGGAAAGGGCAAGAAAATCCTGGAAGAGGGTGAGAGCGCCACGCGGCTATTCCCGACCCTCTAACCGAGCGCTCATGGAAATTCGATCGTGCTACCGCGCCCTCCGGCTTCCCGTCTCACGCGAACCCGTTCCGGGATGCGCTCCTGCATGCTGGGGACGTGCGAGATGATGCCGATCGTGCGCCCTCCGGTCTGGAGGTCGGAGAGCGTCTGCATCGCAAGCTCGAGAACCTCCGCATCCAACGCACCGAAGCCCTCATCGACGAAGAGTGTGTCGAGCTGAACCCCTCCCGCTTCCTGCTGCACGACATCGGCCAGCCCTAGCGCAAGGGCGAGCGAAGTGAGGAAGGTCTCGCCGCCAGAAAGTGATTGCACGGTCCTGGAAACGCCCGTGTAATCGTCTCTTACGACAATGCCGAGACCGCCTCGTCGTCCGCGGTCCTCTCCCGCGTCATCGTGCTCGAGCCGATAGCGGCCCTGCGACATCGTTTCGAGCCGTAGATTCGCGGCCTCCAGGATCGATTCGAGTCCCGCTGCGAGCACGTAGGTCTCCAGACGCATGCGCTGCAGGTTCGGGCCCCTGCCGTCGAGCGATTGCGCCAGCCTGGTCAGCGCTTGCGCGCGTTCGCCGAGCGAGTCGAGCTCCTCGTTCAGCCGCCGAGAAGCATCGATCTCGCGCGCAATCGTGGAGATGACCTGATCGGCGGCGGCCGTGGCGCCCACGGCGACTGTGTATGCGTCTTCGGCGGCCGCTTCTCGCTCCTCCAGGGCCGCGAGATCCGGGATCCCGTCGGCCGTGCGCTGCTCAATGGACGTTATGGCATCGCGTTCCAGAACGGCACGGACACGCGCCCATGCGTTCTCGTGCTCGCGGACGCGTCGTTCGAGCCGCTCGCGCTCGGCGCGTTCGAGATAAGCGGCGCGCAGTTCGCGTTCCTCCCGGTCTGCGAGCGCAGTCGATAGCGCCGACGTTGCCCGCTGCTCTGATTCTTGTGCTTCGTGCACCCGCCGGCGGGCATCCTGAACGCTGATCGTGCGTTGCAGCTTCAGGTCGAGCTCGGCCTTGCGTGCCGATGCGGACTTGGCGTCGCCGATTGCGGCACGGATGCGCGATTCGGCATCCAGCACGGCGTTCGCAGCGGCATCCCGCTCTGACACCAGTAGGGTGATGCGCTCACCGAGCTCCTCCATCTGCCCTTGCACAGTGGTCAGCTCAGTGTTCAGAGCCCGGAGCCGCTGTTGCGTCTTCGGAATCTCCCGCTCGGCATCCTCGGCCGCGCGGAGCGCCAGCTCGGCCGAATGAACAGCCTTCAGGAGATCATCTTCTGCGGCGTCTCCGAGCGTTTCGTGGAGTCTTTCGAGGGCGGCTCGTGCCGCTCGTGCTCTCTCCTTCGCGGTATCGCAGGCCATCGCGGCATCCCGCTCGGCCACTCTCGCCCTATCGACATCCTGCTCTGTGACAACCGAGGGCGCTCCACGAGTGCTCGTCGCCGGGCGCGGATGCTCGTCCGCTCCGCAGACCGGGCAGGGGATGCCGGGTTCGAGCTGCTGCGCCAGGCGAGACGCCGTGTCATCGAGCATCGCCCGCAGCGTTTCTTCCGCATGTCGTGAAGCGTCGGTCTTCTCTTGCAGCGCTGCTCGCAGTTCCTCCGACCGGGCTCTGTGCTGCTCTTCGGCCCGTGCACGCCGTTCGAACAGATCGATGCGTTCACGAGCCGTTTCGGCCGATTGGCGACGCACGGGAAGCTCCGCCGCTTCCGTGCGCAACTCGTCGATTCGAGTTTGCAGCTCGGCCAACTCCCGAGGGATCGCGGTGCTGCGTTCGCGGAGCGAAGCTCGCTGCTCACTCGCCGTCCGCTGCTTCTCGGCAGCGTCACGCTCGGCGTCGGCCAGTCGGGGAAGCTGCTCTTCGAGTTTCTGCGCGCCCTGGACATGCGTCAACTGCTCGCGCAGGGCGTGAACGGCGGTGTCCAGCTCGCTGTCATCGACACCCTGCAGTTCCGATTCGGATTCCGTCGCTGCGAGCTGCCGCCGGGCATCGGCGAGAGCATGCGCTGCCGCGTCTCTGGTCGTGACGCTCGGCCAGAGCTCGAGCGCCCAGTTCGCACGTTCGAGTCGACGAATGTCCTCCGCGTGCGCTTCCGCGGCAAGTTCGAGCCGCGAAAGTTCCGCGCGTGCCGCATCTCGCTCCCGGATATCGGACATCAGCGTGCGGGCTGCATTCGCGGCTGAGACGGCCGCGTCCCGTTTGTGCTTTTTCTCCTGCGCGTGCACCTGTCGCTGCTCGCGGATGCTGTTTGCTCTCGCCTTCGCAGCCTCGGGAGTCGTGACCGACGAGCCGTTGTCGGGTTCGTCGCCGGCCTGCGCGAGTTCCCGCAGCGCATCCTGAGCCCTCGTGCTGCTCGCCGAGATCTCTTGCTCGAGCCGTTCTATGCGTCCTGTCGCGTGTCGTGCCTCCTCCGTGATCGCCGACGTGAGCTCTCCGAATCGGTGTGTTCCGAACAGACGTCTGAGGATGTCGGTACGATCTTCAGAATTGGCCTGCAGGAACTCTGCAAAACGACCCTGCGCGAGCAGGATCGTCTGCTGGAACTGCTCCGCGTTCAATCCGACGATTGCTTCGATACGTGCCGCGGTGTCGCGATAGGCGGTCGTGAGCGTTCGCCACCCGCTGCCATCATCGAGGTCGAGGGCGACTTCCGGCCGGGAACGGGTGGTTCCTTCCCCTCGCTGCTTGGGGCGCTCGTACTCCGGCGAGCGCCGAATCCGGTAGCGGTCGCCCGCGACCTCGAACTCCAGCTCGACCCGCGTTGCGTTCCGTGGCTGGGCGAAGTCGCTGCGCAGGCTCTTCCTCTTGCCGCTCACGCCGTCGTAGCGGGGAACAGCGTCGTAGAGAGCGAACACGATCGCATCCAGAATCGAGGACTTTCCCGAACCGGTCGGTCCGCCGATCAGGTAGACACCGGTGTCGCGGAATTCGGTGAAGTCGATCGTGTGCCGGCCGGCGAAGGGGCCGAAGCCCTCGATCGTGAGCCTCTGGACTCTCACGCTTTCGCCTCCTGCTGCAAGAGCGCGATCGTCTCGGTGACAATGCCGCGTTCAATGGTTGACATGGGCTCGTGCTGCCGCACGTCGTGCAAGAACCCTTCGACGACTTCCAGGTCGGTTCGCCGCTGCACCCGCTCACGGTAGCTCCTCTGCGCGGCAGCGGTTTCCGGCGGGCGCAACTCCACGTGCGCGCAGTGGGGCCAGCGCTCTCGCAGCCGACGCATCGGCTCGAGTGGCCGCCGCTCATCCGTGAGTATTGCCCGAACCCAGTGCTGCTCCGTTCCGGCCAGTGACTCGTCAGCGAGGAGTTCGTCGAGGCTTCCCGTGACGGTCGTGAGCGGTCGCTCCACAGTGACCCCGAGCCACTCGATGTTCTGCAAGCCGTTCGAGTCGAGATCGACGAGCCATCCGCCTCGCTCGGGGGACCGTTCGCCGAAGGAGTAGTGCAGCGGGGCTCCCGAGTATCTGACGTTGTCTAGAAGGCGCTGCCGAGAGTGGATATGCCCCAGCGCAACGTAGTCCACGCCGCTGAAGTGCTCGGTCGAAACCACACTCTTCCCGCCCACTGTGATGTCGCGGGGCGCGTCATCCTCGATCGTCTCGCCGGTGGGCGTCTTGCCGACGAAGCAGTGGGCGAGCACGACGCTCCTGGCGGGCGCGGTCGCCAGCGAAGAACGGACGCCGTCCATCGCCCAGCGCAGTGTGCCGTCGGCGGTACCGAGCGACGGGTCATCGCGATCGACGCGGAGCGCATTGGGCTCGAGGTACGGGATGCCGAAGAAATGCACGGGACCGTGCTCGTCTTCGAGTACGACAGGGTCGGCCGGCCACTGCGTCAAGATGTGGGTTCCAGAGCTTGCGACGAGCGGAGCGAGGAATCCCAGACGGGCGGCGGAGTCGTGGTTTCCGGACGTTGCGACGATGATCGCTCCCGCATCGCGGATGGCCTGCAGCGCTTCGGTCAGCAGCGTGAAGTGGTGAGCGGCCGGAGTCGAGAGATCGAAGACATCACCGGCGATGAGCACGACATCGACCTCGTGCTCCCCGACGAGGGCAGCGACCTCCTTCAGTGTTTTGCGCAGGCGCTCGGTCGTATCGAATCCGTGGAACGTTCGGCCGACGTGCCAGTCGGACGTGTGCAGCAACCTCATATCCTTACGGTAGCCGTGACTACTGACATCGCCGCGGCTGAACATGGCGTTCGGGGAATATGCGCACCGTTCGCGCTGTTACAATTGCAGTCAGCACACCGACCGAAGCGGCCGACGCCGCGTAAGCCCCTGCTGCCCAGGGCAAGAAAGGCCGCTCGTGATCGTACCGCTCGTCATCAGTGCACTGTTGGCGCTGATCACGAGTCCGCTTTCGAAGCGAATGGGCCGATGGGTGTTCCTCGTCCCGGCGATCGCAAGCGCAGTGGGTTTCGTATGGTTCGCTTCGCTCGCACCGCGGGTGTGGTCGGGAGATGCGCTCGTCGAAACGGTGACGTGGATACCGTCGCTGGGTATCGATTTCGGGTTCAGGCTCGGTAGCCTGCAGCTGCTGCTGGCGCTTGTCGTCACCGGCGTCGGTGCCATGATTCTCGCCTACTCGGTGTGGTACTTCGAGACCCGCACACTGAAGGCAAGGACGGTCGGACTGCTCACCGGTTTCGCGGGCTCGATGCTGGCGCTTGTGCTGGCCGACGACATCATTGTGCTGGTCATCGCGTGGGAGCTCACGACCGTCTTCAGTTACCTGCTGGTCGGGTTGAACCATTCCTCACGACGTAACAGGAGCGCCGCCCAGACCGCACTCATCGTCACAACTGCCGGCGGCCTTTCCATGCTCGTCGGGGCGCTGATCCTCGGCTCTGAGGCGGGAACGTACTCTCTTGCCGACATCATTGCGAGCCCTCCCGAGGGTGTTCTCGCGGCGACCTCGGTCATGCTGCTGCTCGTGGGTGCGCTCACGAAGTCCGCGAATTTCCCCTTCCACTTCTGGCTGCCGGGTGCGATGGCGGCGCCAACGCCCGTCAGCGCGTTCCTGCACGCGGCGGCCATGGTGAAGGCGGGCATCTATCTCGCGGCGGCGCTCGTTCCCGCGTTCGCGGGCGTGCCGCTGTTCCGGCCAGTGCTGATTCTGCTCGGGGTCGCAACCATGATCATCGGCGCGTGGCGGGCGCTGTCGCAGACCGACATCAAGGTGCTGCTCGCACACGGAACCGTGAGTCAGCTGGGACTGCTGATGACCGTCGTCGGCATCGGCACGAAAGCCTCTGTTCTTGGAGGTCTTGCTCTTCTCGCGGCGCACGCGATGTTCAAAGCTGCGCTGTTTATGGTGGTCGGTGTCGTCGATAAGCAGTACGGAACGCGTGATCTCAACAAGCTGGGTGCGGTCGCACGAGAGCGACCCGTGCTTGCCGTTGCGGCCGTCGTCGCGGCCGCTGCAATGGCGGGTATTCCGCCGACCTTCGCATTCACCGCGAAAGAAGTCGGGCTCGAGGCAGCCTGGGAGGCCATCGGGCTCGCCGCGATTCCCGATTGGCTGGGGCTGTTCGCTTTCGCTGGAATCATCATCGGCTCGATCGGGACGGTCGCCTACACCCTTCGGTTCATCGTCGGCACATTTATCTCTGTCGGTAGCTCGGCCGAGCAGGCACGGGCCGAGGCTCCCGCCCTCAGAACGGGACCCCGGTCTCACCTGGTCGGCCTGTTCCCGCTTTCGCTTGCACTGCTCGGACTCGCCGGAGGATTCCTAGGGGATAGCGTCACATCGGCGCTCCACGGCGCCTTCTCGGATGTCGCTGACGGCCACGAGAGCTATCTTGCGCTCTGGCACGGATTTACGCCCGCGCTGGCGGGGTCGGTCTTTGCGATTTTCGGTGGCGCTGTCGCCTGGTTCGTGCTGGGCCGTCGAATGAATGAGCCCGAGGAGCCGAGGTATTCGGCAGGTGCCGTCTACGCGGCGTTTATGCGTGACCTCGACCGCATGGCCGTCGAAGTCACGGGTCGCACGCAGAGCGGTTCGCTGCCGATCCATATCAGCACCATCATCGTCACGCTGCTCGTCCTCACGTTGGGCGGGCTGATGTTCACGTCGTTCGCGTTCCCGGAGACGGTCTTCGCCGATTCCATCGGGCAAGCGGTTGTCGGCATCGCGATCAGTGTGTGCGCGGTCATCGCGGCGAACACACGGGGCCGACTGAAAACGTTCATGCTGCTCGGCGCAGTCGGATACGGTACCGCGCTCATGTTCCTGCTGCACGGCGCTCCCGACCTCGCCCTTACGCAGGTGCTTGCGGAGACGGTCATGCTCGTGCTGCTCGTGCTCGTACTGCGACACTTGCCGAAGTACTTCACGAACCGGCCGCTCAAGGGGGCACGGTGGCTGCGTGCTCTCATCGCCGTTGTCGGCGGTCTCATGGCCGCGATCGTAACGCTGTTGGCGATCGGTGCCCGCTCCGAGCGTCCGATCAGCGACCGCTTCTACGAGATGGCGTACGAGTTCGGTTACGGACAGAACATCGTGAACGTCACTCTCGTCGATATCCGCGCGTGGGATACGGTTGGTGAGATCTCGGTGCTGCTGGTCGCGGCTACCGGTGTCGCGAGCCTGATCTTCCTGCGCACCCGCGTCGTCGATCCGACGGGAACGCTCAAAGGACGTCGCGGACGCCCGGCTCCTGTCGAATCGACCAGCACGAGCTGGTTGCGCGCGGGGGGAGGGATCGATATGCACGCTCGGGCGCCCATGCTCGAGATGATGACCAGACTGCTCTTCCCTGTCATGCTGGTGGTTTCCGTGTACCTGCTCTTCGCAGGCCACAACGACCCGGGGGGTGGCTTCATCGCCGGGATGGTCGCGGGAATCGCACTGTGCGTCCGCTATCTCGCCGCCGGTGCTCTCGAGCTCGCCGACGCGGCGCCGATCGACGCGGGAAAGCTGCTCGGCGGCGGGATCGCGCTCGCTGCGCTGACCCTCATCGCTCCCGTGTTCTTCGGCGGTAGCGTCGGGCAGTCCTATGACACGTACGTGACGATTTGGGGTATGGGGGAGATCCACCTCGTCACGAGTCTGCTGTTCGACGTAGGTGTCTACCTCGTCGTCGTCGGCACCGTGCTCGACTTCATTCGCAGCCTCGGTTCCGGCATCGATGCGCACTGGCGCAACGACCAGACACCGGTTCCTTCTGCGCACTCCGATCGCACACTGCCGATGTCCCAGAACACGCGCTGGCAAGGAGGTGGACGATGACCGCGAGCCTCTTCCTCGTGATAGCGGGGGCCGTTCTTGTGGCGGCCGGGCTGTATCTGTTCCTCGAACGCTCTCTTATGCGCATCCTGGCCGGACTGCTCCTGGCGGGCAACGGCGTCAATCTGCTCTTCATGGCGGTCAGCGGGCCCGCTCGCCTGGCACCGTTCGTAGAAGACGCGACAGACCAGTCATCGATCTCCGATCCGCTGCCCCAGGCGATGGTACTGACCGCGATCGTCATTTCGCTCGCGACCTGCGTATTCCTGCTGGCGCTGTCGTATCGTTCGTTCCAGCTCGACGGCCACGACGAGGTCGCGGACGACATTGAAGACGCCATCGTGCGCCGTCGCGCTGAGGCCGACCTCACATCCGCAACCTTCGACGAGGCGGAAGAGGGCGTCGACCACGACACCGATCTCGCGGAAGCGGAAGCTGAAGCGGAAGCCGCCGCGAAAGCCGAACGGCGGGATGCTGCCGAAGCTGAAACTGCAGAAGAGGGGGAGGCGCGATGATCGAAATCAACCAGATGCTCCCTCTTCCCGTCCTGCTCCCCCTGATAGGGGCAGGGTTCGCGCTCGCCTTCGGGCGCATCCGGAGCGCGCAGCGCATTATCTCCTCGGTAACGCTGACGCTCGTGCTGATCGTCGCCGGCATCCTGCTCTGGGTCGCCGACGCGGAAGGCACACAGGTGCTGTGGCTCGGCGCCTGGCCCGACGGGCTCGGCATCATGCTGGTCGCCGATCGGCTGTCGGTGCTCATGCTCGTCGTGTCCTCAATCGTGACCCTGTCCGTGCTGGTGTTCGCCGCCCGCAGCGACATGGACGAAGGGCGCGAGAAGGCGCCGGTCTCGATCTTTCACCCGACGTACCTGGTGCTGACGGCCGGTATCTCGAACGCATTCCTCTCCGGCGATCTGTTCAACCTCTTCGTCGGCTTCGAAATGCTGCTGTTCGCCTCCTACGTTCTGCTGACACTCGGTGCACCGCGCGAACGTGTGCGCTCGGGGTCGACCTACGTTGTCGTCAGCCTCTTCTCGAGCATTCTGTTCCTGCTCGCGATCGTGTTCGTGTACGGAGCCGCGGGCACCGTGAACTTCGCCCAGCTGGCGGAGCGGCTCCCACAGCTCGACTCCGGTGTGCAACTTGTCATTCAGCTGATGCTGCTCGTCGTCTTCGGCATCAAAGCGGCGGTCTTCCCCCTTTCTGCCTGGCTTCCCGACTCGTACCCGACTGCCCCGGCATCCGTGACTGCAGTGTTTGCCGGGCTGCTGACAAAAGTGGGAATCTACGCGATCATCCGCGTGCAGACGCTCTTCTTCCCGCATTCGCCATTGACGGATCCCCTGCTCTGGGTGGCGCTCGCGACGATGGTGATCGGAATTCTCGGTGCGCTCGCTCAGAACGAGATCAAACGTCTGCTGTCCTTCACGCTCATCAGCCATATCGGCTACATGCTCTTCGGCATCGCGCTTTCGAGCGAAGCGGGTCTGAGCGCCGCGATCTTCTACGTCGCCCACCACATCTTCATCCAGACCGCGATGTTCCTCGTCGCTGCGTTGATCGAACGAGCGGGAGGCTCGACACGTCTCGACCGACTCGGAGGGCTCGCTTCGAACACCATCCTCGCCGTCATGTTCTTCATCCCCGCGCTCAACCTCGGAGGCGTGCCGCCGTTCAGCGGCTTCCTCGGCAAGGTCGCACTGATTGAGGCGGGTGTCACGCTCGACACCTGGGTCACCTGGGTCGTCATCGGTGGCGCCATCGTTACGAGCCTGCTGACGCTCATGGCTGTCCTGCGCATCTGGAACATGGCGTTCTGGCGGCAGCGTCCGGAGGACTCGGAGGCTCCGAACCGTCGGCTGCCCGTCGACTGGTTGTTCTCAGCCAGCGCACTCGTCGGCGTCACGGTTGCGATCACTTTCCTCGCAGGCCCCATCATCGAGTTCACCGAGCGCGCCGCAGCCGACATCTTCGCGGGTGCGTACCTCACAGCGGTCGCCGACGCGATCGGGGCGGTGGGCCTGTAATGTCGCAGCGTAGAAAGAACTTCCGGTTCTCGTTCCTCATGACTGGCGGGCTCGTCGTCGTTTGGCTGCTGCTCGTCGGCGAATTCACGTTCGGAGCCCTCGTCTTCGGTGTCGCCGTCGCGGTTGGCGTGCAGTTGGTCTTCCCGATGCCGGAGATCCCGCAGATGGCGAGGATGCGCCCCCTCCAGACGCTGTGGCTCATACTCGCGACGCTCTGGGGACTCGTGCGGGCATCCGTTATCGTCTCCTATCAAGTGCTCGCCTGGTGGCGCCCCACGACCAATTCGATCATCGCCGTTGACCTGCGCAGTAGCGATTCCTTCACCAGCACGCTCACGGCGGTTCTCGTGACCCTCGTACCGGGGTCTGTCGTACTCGAACTTCGAGGTGGACGTGCACTCGTGCACGTGTTCGACACACCGGATGAGGACGCGGTCGAGGCCGCACGGCAAAACGTGCTCGCGCAGGAGCGGCTCGCACTGCTCGCGTTCGGTACAAAAGAAGAGGTGGAACGGCTTCGACAGGAACGACGTCAGCGATTGAACGGTAAGGGGCGAACGCAATGATCATCGGACTCACTATCGCCGGCGCTCTCATTTCCGCAGCGCTCATCCTGTGTCTCGTGCGGCTCGTGCAGGGCCCGGGTGCAGTCGACCGCGTGGTTGCGACCGACGTGCTGCTGTCGTTGCTCGTCGCAGCACTGGCGATCGAGGCCGCTATCAATCAGCATATGCACACCATTCCGCTCATGGTCATCACCTCGATGCTGGCGTTCTCGAGCACCGTTGCGATGGCCAGGTTCGTTGCTGTACGCAATGACCTCGTCGGTCGCGAACGCCAGGATCTCTATCCGGGTGCCGTGGAGAAGACCGGCCCTATCGCCGTTGTCGCACCCGAAGAGAGCGGAGAGGACAACTCATGAGCACGGAAGACTGGCTCAATCTCGTCGGCGGAGCCTGCATCGCCCTCGGATCCCTGTTGGGGCTTGTGGCGGCAGTCGGCCTCGTGCGACTGCCCGACTCGCTGAATCGAATGCATGCGGCGTCGAAGC
>DXDC01000249.1 GCA_019115685.1 Candidatus Agrococcus pullicola | reverse complement strand
CCCTCACGATCTACGAAGACGGCATGGCGCACTGGCTCTCGGAAAGCGGCGTCGAAGCCTGGCTGACCGAAGAACCCCAGGAGTACAACTGGGTCTGCTGACAAGAACAGCGGGAGGGCCCGGTCGAAATCGACAAGGCCCTCCCGCTATTCTCGTGCCGTCGCTGGTTACGCCTTCCGACGGCTGACCGCGTACGCCCCGGCACCGACTCCCATCAGCGCAAGACCGATGAAGAGCAGCAGCGCGAAGTTGCTGTCGAATCCGGTGCGCGGCAGATCGTCGCCGCCGAACGAACCGTCGTCGGTGTCGTCTCCGCCGCCGGATCCGTCAGCCACGATCTCGAAGACGGCTTCGACGGGTTCGCTATCTGCGAGCGTTTGCGCATCGTCGACGTTCAAGGGTGTCGCGCGCAGCGTATATGTACCGACCGGCATCGGGATGTTCTCCCCCGCATCGCTCTGGTACACCACGAGACCCGCGAACCCGCCATCGGCGACCTCTCCTTCGTCCTCAATCACGTGCACGTTGCCTTCGGCGTCGACCAGTTCGACGAGCACGGTCTCCGACGGGAACCCGGTTCCCTCGTAGGCGACGCCTTCGAGTGACTCGGTCTGCGAGTAGCTCTCGCGCTCGGTCGTGAGCTCGGGCTCGTCGCCCGGCTCCTCGCCGTCGTCGGAGAACGACAGCCCGACGATCGCCGGGTTGTGGTCGGACGACCGGAACTGGTCCGGGGCGTAGAGCTCGGCCACGTTGTAGTTGAACCGGCTGTATTCGAGTGCGATCGCCTCGTTCGCGTTGATCGTCCACATGTCGGTGCCGGTCACGAACTCGGCCGCCGCGTCGGATGCGAGCACGTGGTCGAGCGAGCCGACCATCCCGCCGAACGCGTAGGAGTAGTCGGGGCCGCCCTCCGTGAGGTTGACGTAACCCGCATCCAGGATGGTCGTCACCGGGTCCTCCTGCGCGTACGCGTTCAGATCGCCAGTGATGAAGACGAGGTCGGTGTCGTGCTGCTGCTCGAGTGCCTCGGCGAAGTCGACGAGCGCTTCGGCCTGTCGGACCCGGTCACCGTTCCAGCCGCCGACGGCCCACGCCGGCCCAAGCTCATCGTCGCGATTCTCGTTGTCGCCACTGCCCGATCCGCCCTTCGACTTGAAGTGGTTCACGATGACGACGAACTCGTTCTCGCCCTCTTCAGCACCGGCAGGTGCGAAGAGCGCAGCGAACGGTGCGCGGCCGTTGGAGAAGTTGTCGTCGAACAACAGTTCCGCCGTGCCCTCGATGTATGCGACCTCGGCAGGCTGGTAGATGAAGGCCGTGCGGATCACGTCGTCACCGGGATATCCGTCCACCGGTATATCCGGTGAAGGCACGAACGCCCATCGTTCTTCCCCGGCTGCTGCGTTGAGCGCCTGCACGAGGGTGTCGACGGAGTGGTCTCGGTCCTGACCGACATTCGATGGATCCTCGATCTCTTCGAGAGCCACGACAGATGCGTCGAGCAGGTTGATCGCCTCCACGATCTTGGTCTCCTGGCGCTCGAAGTTCTCCTGGTTGTAGGCGCCGCGCGGGTGGTCGCAGAAGTCGGTTGCGATCGGGTTTCCCTCCCGATCTTCGTACGCCTGGCATCCTTCCTCGTCAGTGCCGAGCGTCGTGAAGTAGTTCAGGACGTTGAACGTCGCGATCGACAGATCGCCTCCGACATCCGCGGGCGTTGCTTCGCGCACATCCTCGAATTCGACCGGTGAGTTCTCGAGACCGCGTACGGGCTCGGTCGGCTGGAACCGCCAGCTGCCGAAGTCGTAGTCGAGCACGACTCCGTCAAGGAAGTCGACGTTCGCGCCGATCGAAACGGGCGTGTCGAGCGTCAGATACGGCAGCGGCGAGTTCTTCGCAGCGCCGTTGGTCATGTAGTTCCAGGTCTGCCCGTCGTCGAGCAGCACGCCGATCTCTTCGTTCAGTGCGGCCTGCGCATACGCTTCGTCCGAACCGGGAACACCGGCCTCTGTCGGTTGCACGAGTGGGCTGTCGCCGAATGCCAGCCCGACCTCACCGAACTGGTTGAGCGAATAGTTGTCGCTCACCGTGTACTCGCCCTGCGGCAGGAGCAGCATGCCCTCGAAGACCTCGCGCTCTTCGTCGGTCGTCGGCCATTCGGGCAGCTCGAGGGGTTCGACTGCGCCCAGCGGCTCATCCCGCGCTTCCAGCGCATCTGCAGTGATCTCGGTCGTGCCGAAGTTCTCGTCGACGACGCCGCTCACGAGTACCGAGTCGCCGATCTCGACTTCCTCGGCATAGCTTGCACCGGAAACGAAGATGCCGATCGACGCATCATGCTCTGCCAGGTCGACTTCCTCCGCTTCCTGAATGTAGAACCCGTTCTTGCTGCCCTGCCCTGTGTAAACACCCGTGACGACGCCCTCGGTCGTGACCTGCTGGCCAGGGTACGGTGTCTCGCTCCCGGTCCCTTGCAGTTCGCGGATGGGCGTGACCTCGTCGGGATCGATCGGCTCTTCCGGCTCGCCCGGGTCTTCACCATCGTCACCGTCGAGCGACTGCGGCGTCGGCTCTCCGACGACGAAATCTTGGGCGTTGTTGTCTGTGTCGACCGTGACATCCGCCCTCGCAACCGAGGTCGAGTTCGAGGTCGCGCCGGCCGGAGCCTCCTCGAAGAGCTGCGCGCTTCCCCAGCCGAGCAGATCGATGGGCTCGTCCGTGCCGTCGAGGAGCGCGACGGAACCTTGTGTGCCCGCGATGGCGATCGAAGGCGCGTCGTGGTCGAACTCGAAGCTCGGCAGATCGGTGTTATTGCCGGGGGCAGCGGCCACCAGGTAGTACGACTCCGCCGGCAACGTGCCGGAGAGCTCGGTGCTCTGCTGGGCGTTGCCGTTCGCCGAGTAGTACTGAACGGTCACGCCGTCCAGGCTGATTTCGGCATCCGACAGGTTGTACAACTCGATGAAGTCGCGGTCGTATACGCCGCCGGAGTTCCCGCCACCCCCGTAGACTTCGCTGATGACAAGATCTTCCGAGGGTGCGGCCTGTGCCGCTGGCGCGGGTGCGAGTACCGCCAGTCCGGTCACGCCGAGTGCGGACGCCAGCGTCACGGCCCCCAGCTTCTGCAGAATGTTGTGCAAGGGTATGCTCTCTTCTCTTGATTCAACTGCCCGGCGCACCGATGCTGTTCACGGTGCGGCGCTGAGCAGCCACAGGACAAACAAGTGTTTTGAGCTTAGCCAGCTTTGACAACGAGTGGGTGAATTTCTCGCCAACGTCCGCTCATCCAGCCACCCATCCGCGTCTGCAAACTTCTCGGTGCTTTTGCGTCGACACGCCGACATGTGCGCGGCGCGTCGCCCGGAAAGCACCGAGAAGTTGGCGCACAACGCGGGGCTACCGCGCGCGCGGATGCGCCGTCGTGTACATGTCGCGCAGGGTGTCGGCCGTGAGGTGCGTATAGATCTGCGTCGTCGCGACGGAGGCATGGCCAAGGAGCTCCTGCACGACCCGTACGTCCGCCCCTCCCTCGATGAGATGCGTTGCGAACGAGTGCCGAAAGGTGTGCGGTGACACATGGTCGATATCGGCCCGCTCGGCAACGGCCTGCATGACCAGCCATGCATTCTGCCTGCTGAGTCTCGCGCCTCGTGCTCCAAGGAACAGCGCCGGTGTCGATCTGCCCTTCGCGCTGAACACCGGTCTCCCCCGTACGAGCCAGGCATCGAGGGCGCGCCTGGCGAACCGCCCGACCGGCACGAGTCGCTGCTTGTTGCCCTTGCCCGTGACGCGCACGATGTCCTCCTGCACGTCGTCGACATCCAGCGAGACGATCTCGGTGATCCTGGCGCCCGTGGCGTACAGCAGTTCGAGCAGCGCGCGGTCACGCAATTGCGCGGGCGAGGCGTCGACGCCCCCTCCTGCCGCCTCCAGCAAGCGCTCCATCTGGTCGACCCGGATGGCCTTCGGCAGTCGCTGCGGCAGCTTGGGAGGTCTGTGGTCGGCGGCGACGTCCTGCGCCACAAGCCCCTCTTCGACCAGGAACCTGTGGAAGCCTCGAATCGCGCTCAACTGCCTGGCCACGCTGGAGGCTGCCAGCCCGCGCTCCGCGAGCGACTGATGGAACGCCGCCACATCCTCTTTCGAGATGTCGGCGACGGTCGCCACTGCCCGCTCGGCGAGCACGTCGAGATACCCGCTCAGGTCTCGCCGGTACGCCGTGGCCGTGTGCTTGGAGAGACCGCGCTCGATCGTCAGCTGCCGCAGGTATCGCTCAGCGGCATCCGCGGGGTTCATATCACCCGGGGAGCCTCGGCCGGCAGCGGCGAAAGCCCGCGCCGCCGACGGGCATCCAGCGCTAGAACACCGAGCTGCGTCGCCCCGTCGAGCACCCGGAGATTCAGCACCGCATCGAGGAGGTCTGCAAACGGTACGCGAGTCACCGTCATGTGCGCTTCCTCCCCGGTTCGTTCGTAGTTGGAAGCCGCCGGAGCGAGCCCTGTCGCGAGATAGACCCTGAAGATCTCGTCGCTCGAACCGCTCGTCGCCGACGCGTCGACCAGTGTCGACCACTCCGCAGCGGTCAAGTCGGTTTCCTCCGCGAGCTCGCGCTTGGCGGTCGCAAGACCGTCCTCACCCGGCACGTCAAGGCATCCCGCCGGCAGCTCCCAGCAGTGCGCATCGACCGGGGCGCGGTACTGCTGCAGCACGACGACGCGATCCTGTTCATCGAGCGCAAGCACCGACACCGAGCCCGGATGCACGACCCACTGCCTGTTCAGCTCTTCACCTTCATACGCGACAGTTGCATCGTCGAAGTGGAAGAGCCGCCCTTCGTAGACTCGGGTCCGAGACCGAATTTCTCCTCCGCCGGGGCTGTCAGTGATCATCGTTTCACTCCTCGTCGAACAGCCTCGAAGCGCGCTGACGATCGAGCGCCGCGTCGACGAGCCCCTTGAACAGCGGGTGCGCGATCGTCGGCCGGCTCTTCAACTCTGGATGCGCCTGGGTCGCGATGTAGTACGGATGGTCCGGCAGCTCGACGTACTCGACGAGATTGCCGTCGGGGCTCAGCCCCGAAAACCGCAGGCCGGCATCCGTGAGCCGCTCGCGGTAACCATTGTTGACCTCGTAGCGGTGGCGATGACGCTCCCATGATGTCTCCGAGCCGTACAACTGCGAAGCCAGCGAGCCCGGTGCAAGCTTCGCCTCGTACAGGCCGAGGCGCATCGTGCCGCCAAGGTCGCCGCCGTGGATGTGCTGCATCTGCTCCGCCATCGTCGCGACAACCGGTTCTTCGGTGTCTTCTTCGAACTCCGTCGAAGAGGCACCCTCGATGCCGGCCACGTTCCGGGCGTACTCGATAACCATGCACTGCAGGCCAAGACAGACTCCGAGGGTCGGGATGCCGTTCTCGCGTGCGAAGCGCAGCGCGCCGAGTTTGCCCTCGATGCCGCGGATGCCGAATCCGCCCGGCACGATGATGCCGTCGACGTCGCTCAGTGCGGCCGACGCTCCCTCTGACGTTTCGCAGGTGTCGGAGGCGACCCATTTGATCTCGACCTTGATCTGCGAAGCGAAGCCACCGGCCTTGAGCGCCTCGGTCACCGACAGATAGGCGTCGGGCAGGTCGATGTACTTGCCGACCAGACCGATCGTCACGGTGTTCCGCGGGTTGTGCACGGCATCGAGCACGCGGCTCCAGTCACCCCAGCGCAACGGCTCGGCACCGAGTTCGAGCTGCTCATCGATTACGACGTCGAGGCCCTGGTCGGTCATCATGGTCGGCACGTCGTAGATCGACGGAACATCGACCGCATTCAGCACGGCGCGCTCCTCGACGTCGCACATCAGCGCGATCTTCTTGCGGTTCGACTCTGAAACGGGACGGTCGCTGCGAAGCACGAGTGCATCCGCCTGGATTCCTATCGCGCGCAGTGTCGACACCGAGTGCTGCGTCGGTTTCGTCTTCTGCTCGCCCGAGGCTCCCATGAACGGCACGAGCGAAACGTGCACGAAGAAGACGTTTTTACGCCCCAGCTCGTGACGGATCTGCCGAGCGGCCTCGAGGAACGGCTGCGATTCGATGTCACCGACCGTGCCGCCGATCTCGGTGATGATGACGTCTGGCTGCGGGTCGTCCTGCGCCTGCAGCCGCATACGGCGCTTGATCTCGTCGGTGATGTGAGGAATCACCTGTACGGTGTCGCCGAGGTACTCGCCGCGGCGCTCGCGCTCGATAACGCTCGAGTACACCTGCCCGGTCGTCACGTT
>DXDC01000248.1 GCA_019115685.1 Candidatus Agrococcus pullicola | reverse complement strand
GCCGTCCTCGTCGATCGCGACAATCGTCCAGTGTCCAAGCACCACCACGGTGATGGCTGCCGCGCGCAAAAAGTCGACGACGCGATTGCGGGAGTCCGGAGTCGCCGCATGCAACCGCTCGGCACGGCTTTGACGCTTCGTTGTCATCGGACCTGCCCTTCCCGTGGGCCCGATGCACCTGCACGCAGGGCCTTGTGGGTACTGTATCGAGATACACGAGACGATTCCTGCATGGACGACGGGCGTCGCAGCTCGTCAGGGGTTCGGGCTAGCGTGGTGTCGTGAGCGCGAGTCCCGATCCTCCGGCGGTTCGCTGGTGCGTGCTCGGCAACACCGCCGACAAGCGTGTCGCCGCGGTAACGCTGAACGGGCTCGGCGACCCCATCGACAGGGTCGATCTCGACGCGGAGGCGCTCCCGGAGTTCGTCGCGGCGCAGGAGTCGGCCGCGCACCCGAGGTGGGTGTGGAGTGACGCCCCCTCCTGGTATTCCCCGCTCCTGGCCGCCGGAGTCACGGTAGACCGCTGCCACGACCTGCGCCTGTGCCACGCGATCCTGCGTCACACGGAGCTGGTGACCGATCGCACCGCGCTCGTGGAGGCTGCGCGCTGGGATGCTGCCCCGGGTGCCGTGGAACCGAAAGCACCCGACTCCTCCGCGCTGTTCGAGATCGAGGACGACACCGAACGGATCGCGGCGGAGGTGCCGCACGATATCGATGAGGCGCGGAGAGAGTTCGAACGGCAGCGAACCGCGATCGCCGCGAGCTCCGACCCCGGCCGCCTGCAGCTGCTGCTCGCAGCCGAATCAGCCGGCGCGCTCGCCGGAGTCGAAATGGGCGCCGCGGGAGTGCCGTGGGACGAAGAGGAGCACGGTCGAATACTCACCGAGACGCTCGGACGACGACCCTCCCCCGGCCAGAAGCCCGTGAAGATGGTGGAACTCGCCGATGCGGTTCGAGATGCACTGGGGGATCCGGATGCGAGTCTCGATTCGCCTCCGAAACTGTTGCGTTCGCTGCGTCGTGCGGGCATCAGCGTGGATTCAACGTCTCGCTGGGAGCTCGAAGACCAACAGCATCCCGCGATCGAACCACTGTTGAAATACAAGCGGCTGGCAAGACTCTATTCGGCCAATGGCTGGGCTTGGCTCGACGAGTGGGTACGTGACGGCAGGTACCACCCCGTGTACGTCCCCGGCGGAGTCGTCACCGGTCGATGGGCATCCAGCGGCGGGGGCGCGCTGCAACTGCCTCGCGCGCTCCGGCCTGCGCTCCGAGCCGACCCGGGTTGGATGCTCGTCTCCGCCGATGTGGCGCAGCTGGAGCCTCGCGTTCTGGCGGCCATGGCGGGCGATACGGCGATGGCTGCAGCCGGACGCGGTACCGATCTCTACTCGGGCATCGTGGAGAGCGGTGTCGTCGCGACCCGACAGGATGCGAAGCTGGCGGTGCTCGGCGCCCTCTACGGATCGACCACGGGTGACAGCGGCCGCCTCGTGCCGCAGCTGCGACGCATCTTCCCCTCGGCCATGGCGGTCGTCGATCGTGCCGCGGCCACCGGTGAACAGGGCGGTGTCGTCTCCACCTGGTTAGGTCGCTCGTCTCAGCCGCCCGGCGACGAGTGGCGAGGAGTGCAGGCTCGCGCAAGTCAGCCCACTGCGAGCTCCGCGGAGGAACGCCGTGCTCGCAGTTCGGCCCGCAGCCAAGGACGCTTCACGCGCAACTTCGTCGTACAGGGAACGGCCGCCGAGTGGGCGCTCGCCTGGATCGCTGATCTGCGACTCCGCCTCGCGCGCATGGAACCCGCACGGGATGCTCGACCCGCTCGGGCATCCGGCCACGCGTTCGAACACCGCCCGCACCTCGTGTTCTTCCTGCACGACGAGGTCATCGTGCACGCGCCGGCAGAGCAGGCTGAAGACGCCGCCGAAGCCGTGCGAGCATCCGCGGTGGCCGCCGGGAGGCTCTTGTTCGGGGATGCGCCCGTCGACTTTCCACTCGATGTGCAGATCGCGGAGCGCGCGGTCAAGGAGTAGAACTGCCTGCCGCTGCTCACCGTGCGGTGCCTTGAATCGTGCGCGCCTTGACGGCCTTGTTCACCGCTGGCCGTAGTGCAAGGAACAACAGGACGGTGCCGACAGTCAACAGGATGTGCCCCAGCCCCGCGATTCCGGAAGTCATCGCATTGCCTTCCTGCCCGAGCACGGTGAGGGTTCCGTGCCAGACGAGCATGCCGGACGTAACGATTACGCCCGCATTGTACGTCCAGAAGAACCAGGGAAACAGGCGGCTACGGCTCAAGTCGAACGACCCTTCCAACGCCAGCACGAGGAGGAGGGCCAAGAACCCGAGGGTGAGCAAGTGAGTATGGGCGACGCTCAGCTGAGTGGTTGCAGCGTCCGGAAACTCTGTGTGCTTCGTCAGCTCTCGGTAATACAGACCGGACGCTAATCCGGCGATGAGATAAGTGAACGCAGCACAGAACAATTTCTTCAACGGGATCTCCTTCGCGACGGTCGATGATCGTGCAACCAGCACATCAAGATGGCCCTCCGCAGACATCACCGGAGCGATTAGTCTTCGCCTCCACCGTTCGATGGATGCCCTCGCTGCTGCCGGTCCAGGTTCCTCCGACATCGTGCCCCACATCAGCGTCCAACACGATC
>DXDC01000247.1 GCA_019115685.1 Candidatus Agrococcus pullicola | reverse complement strand
CCTTCAGCGGCCACAGCGGCATCCTCCACGTCGAGATCAGCAACCCCCGCGTCGTCGTGAACGCCGACGGTTCCGGTTCGATCTTCGCCGATGTCGAGTCCAAGGAGTTCATCGACACCGTCACCGAGGGTGAGATCATCGAGTATCCGAATGTCGAGCTGGTGACGTTCGATTCCGGCGAATGGGGCGGCAACGCCGGCGGCGCAGGCTCCGGCAGTGCATCGCTGCAGTCGGTCACGCCACTCGCAACCCAAGCGACGACCGATGAGTCGTTCGTCTCCGACATCACGGAGCTCACGGCCGACGGTGCCCCCGCATTCGGTGGCTTCTATTCCGCAGGCGAGGAATTCGACGGGTTCACGCTCAACAGTGCCGAGCAGGACGTCACGAACCCGGACAACAACAACGGGAACAACAACAATAACGCCGGCAACAACAACGAGAGCAGCAACAACGCTGGCGGCAATGTCAACGGTGGCGACCAGGAGAACTGCGTCGCTTACGAGGTCAGCGGATCGCTCGACTGGGGCCTGAAGGAGTCGTTCCGCAACTACATCGAGGGCGGCATCGCAAAGGGCGCCATCAACACCAGTGGTATCGAACACAGCGACGACGGTTTCCGATGGAGCGGCAGCGGCCAGCTCAACACGGACGCCATGCTGGGCGAAGTCTCAATGCCCGGTACGCTGCACTTCACCGGCCATGACGGTGTCCTCGACACGAAGATCTCGAACGTTCGTCTGGTGATCCACTCGTCGTCGCAGGCATCGATCTACGCCGATGTCGTGTCGAACGACATGGAGGGCAACGCCCACGACCTCACGGGAGTGCGGTTCGCGAACGTCAATGTTTCGGGTGCCTCGCTGACATCTGACTCGTTCAGTGTCTCCGGTGCTGCTACGACGCTCACGGACGATGGGGCAAAGGCCTTCGCGGGCTTCTACGAAGCGGGAATCGAGCTGGACCCGGTTTCGTTCTCGCTGACGCTCGGCAATGAAGTGCCCTGCAACGACGCGGTGAACCCGAGCGGCGAGGGTCTTGCCCAGACCGGTTTCGAGTCGCCGGCCCTTGCGCTGATCGCATTCGCGCTCGCACTCGCAGCGCTCGGCGCACGCGGCGTCGCCGTAGCACAGCGTCGTCGTAGCTGACGACGCATCCCGCTGTGAGGGGCGGGTGGCGCTAGCCGCTCGCCCCGCGCAGTTGACCGGCCACCTCACACATCTCAACCGATAAGCGAAACAACACATGAGACTGACACGAGCTCGTTCACTGCAGGCCGTTGCCTTCGCCGCGATCATCGCCCTGACCGCCGGATGCGCGAGCGAAGCAGCGCCCGACGAGACTCCCGCATCCCCCAGCGCCGAAGTGCCTTCCGAGGCAACTCCGGAGGAGACGCTCGATGTGCCCGATCCGCGTTCGCTGACCGGCCTGACGGAAGCCCGCGAACTCGCCGCCATCGAGCCCGTGACATCCGACCCTGAAATCTCCCTGCCGGCCACCGTGACGGGCGATGACGGGGTTGAAGTCACGGTCGAGTCGACCGAGCGCATCGTCACGCTCGACATCTACGGCACGATAAGTCAAACCATTGTTGGCCTCGGCCTGAGCGACCGTGTCGTCGGACGTACCGTCTCCGATACGGATCCCGCCATCGAGGATGCCCCTCTCGTCACGAGCGGCGCGCACGTCGTCAACCCGGAGGCTGTCCTCGAGCAGCGCCCGACGCTCGTGCTGTTGGATACCACGCTCGGCCCAGCGAACACCCAGCACGTACTGCGCGAAGCGGGCGTCGCGGTTGTCGTGCTCGATCCCGACCGTCGCGCCGACCTCATCGACGATCAAATCCGGATGATCGCGGAAGCGACCGGAGTCGCGGAAGCCGGCGAGCAGCTCATCGACCAGACCAACCAACAGCTCGAGGAGACACGAGAGTACATCTCGCTGCTGACTGCAGACCTCGACGAACCCCTCCGCATGGCCGTGCTCTACGTACGAGGCACCGCGGGGATCTTCTTCCTCTTCGGAGGTGAAAGCGCCGCGAAGGGATTGATCGAGGATCTCGGCGGACAGCACGTGGCCGAAGCCGTTGGTGCCGGCGAAACCGTGCCCGCAAACGCGGAGTCACTCGTCACGATCGACCCGGAAGTCTTCATGATGATGCATGACGGGCTGGAGTCGACGGGCGGGCTCGAAGGCCTCACAGAACGCCCCGGAGTCGCGCAGACCACCGCGGGCATCAATCAGCGCGTTGTGTCCGCACCCGATGCTCAGCTGATCTCCTTCGGTCCGAACTATCCGCAAGCACTCCGCGCGCTCGCAGACGCCGTCTATCTCGGCCAGTGAGCAGCGACCGCAGAGTACGCACCGTGTGGCTGGTGGGCCTCGGCCTGTTCGCCACGCTCCTGACTGCGGTCATCGTTTCCGCGAGTGTCGGGCAGTTCTCAGCGACGATCTCCGACGTCATCGGCTCATTCGGCCGTGTGCTCTCCCCCAGCCTCTTTCCCGTAACCGAGGAAACGGAGGTGGTCGATAGAACGCTCTGGAACGTTCGTTTTCCCCGTATGGTCATGGGCGTCGTCGTCGGCGCTGCGCTCGGTGTCGCGGGTGCGCTGACGCAGAGCCTCTTCGGCAATCCCCTCGCCGAACCCGGCGTCATAGGCATAACATCCGGAGCATCAGTCGGAGCTGCCATCAGCATCGTGATCGGAGCATCCACGTTCGGCATACTGACAACTCCTGCGTTCGCGTTCGTATTCGGACTCGGGACCGCATTGCTCGTCTGGTCGGTAGCCCAACGGATTCCGACCCAACGCGCCATTTCGCTGCTGCTCGTCG